>CAMWWF010000181.1 GCA_947177885.1 uncultured Lachnospiraceae bacterium | reverse complement strand
AGATCTATCCGATGCAGATCATCTGTACATCCCGGCTTTCATCGAAAAACAATCTATGGTTAAAGGGGCTTACCGACAATCTGAAGCAGGGTGAGACAGTGGACAGACTGCTTAAAGAGTATCGCAGACATCAGAATAATGTTTTATACAAGTCCGCTATGGATATGATCATCCGGGCGAACCGTAAAATATTCAGAGAGGAAAAAAGCAAAATGTGTGAAGCACTGAGGGAATTATTTAAAGACGAATTGGAAGCAGGCATCGCGGCGGGTATAGAAGAACGCCTTCCAAAGGCTGTGGAGGAACGCCTTCCAAAGGCTGTAGAGGAATACCTTCCAAAGGCTGTAGAGGAATACCTTCCAAAGGCTGTAGAAAAACGCATACAGGAAATCCAGCAGAAAGTCCGGCAGGAAATTCGGCAGGAAGTCATTAATGCTTTGATCGCAGACTATATGGAAGAAGGCTTCTCCACAGAGAAAATTCTGGGAAAATTGGAAAAAAGATTCTCTCTGGCTCCGGAAGAAGCCCGGAACTGCCTGGAGCGATCCGCTTCCTGAAAACAAAGAATATCCACCATACAATCTGCAGATCTGAACATCCCGAAGGCCTTTGCCCAAAGAGGAAACCTTATTCACAAAGGCCTTCTACGAATATTTTTCATGGTTTTTGGATAGTTTGACGTAGAATATTTCTGAGAGTGCTGCTTCACAAACGTAGGCGCAGCGGTGGCTGCCAGTACTCCATCTTGTCAGGAATTCACACGATGCAGCGCTAATATCTCGTGGGCAAAAAGCGGTACTGCCGCAAGGATACTGAGCCGCATCCACTCACTGCCGGAGAGATGAGCCGTACCGAAGGCCCGGATCAAGAAAGGGATCTCCGTCACCGCAAACTGTAATCCAAAGCCGATCACACAGGCCGCTATCATCAGTTTGTTTTCCAGGTGCTTCATGCGGAATACCGACCTTCCCGTATCCCGCATGCCGACAGCATGAAACAGCTGCGAGATTCCCAGCACCGTAAAGGCATAAGTCTGGGCTTTGGAAAGCACATTCGGATTTGCCAGAAGATGAGAGACCCCCATCGGTGTCAGCGGCAGACCATTAGCCCGAAGCAGGGCGCAGGGCAGCATCAGAAAGGCCGTAAGGCTGATAGCGCCGATCAGCACGCCGTAGAAACAGGTGCAGGCAAGACCGCCTCTGGCAAAGAGACTCTCCTGCGCCTTTCTGGGCTGCTGCCGCATCAAACTCTTCCCGTCATTCTTATCCACTCCCAGTGCCAGTGCCGGGAGAGAATCCGTGATCAGGTTGATCCACAGTATATGACTGGACTTTAAAGGTGATGCCAGTCCGCAGAGCACAGCCACAAACATAGTGATGATCTCCCCCAGATTGGAGGACAATAAAAAGATAACCGATTTGCGGATATTTTCATAGACCCCTCTGCCCTCCTCTATGGCTCTCCGGATGGTGGCGAAATTATCATCCGTAAGGATCATGTCCGCCGCCTGTCTCGCCACATCCGTACCGTTCATTCCCATGGCAATACCGATATCCGCCGCCTTTAACGAAGGAGCGTCATTGACCCCGTCTCCGGTCATGGCCACGATCTCCCCCCTCTTTTGGAATCCATCCACAATACGTACTTTCTGGGCCGGGGAAACTCTGGCGAAAACTCTGGTATTCTGCAGCCGTTCGATCAAATCCTCATCCGGGATCCGGGACAGCTCCTCCCCCGTCATACACTGATTCCTGCTCTCCACGATCCCAAGCTGTCTGCCGATGGCGAAGGCAGTGTCCACATGATCCCCGGTGATCATCACCGTGATGACCCCGGCTTCCTTAAAGTCTGCCACCGCGCCTGCCGCCTCCGGTCTGGCGGGATCACGCATTCCCACCAGCCCCAGAAGCACCAGACCCTCTTCTTTTGCCTCTTTTGCGTTCCGCCGCATGGCGATTGCCAGTGTGCGCAGAGCCTCCCCCGACATTTCACTGACCGCTGACTGAAGCTGCCTGATGTGCTGCTCCCCCATGCTTACAATCCCCCTTGAAGTCCAGATCTCCGCACATCTCTTCCATACTTCGTCGGGCGCTCCCTTGGTAAAGCTGATATTCCGGTAAGGTTCGTATCCCGCCGCCCGCAGTTCTCCTCCGGAAGAACGGACAATTCTATGTAATGTGGTCATCATCTTCCGGTCGGAATCAAAGGCAAGCTCCCCGATCCTTGGCATCTGCCGCTCCAGCTCCTCCTTTTCCAGCCCCGCCCTGGAAGCCATGTCCAAAAGCGCCAGCTCCGTGGGATCTCCCATTCCCGCTCCCTGCCCCAGCGAAGCGTCATTGCATAGAACCATCCCCTGGAAAAACTCCGGGAATGCGGCAGGCGACACCTGAGATACATCCATGGTTTTCCCGCCGATCGCCACCTTCTCCACAGTCATACGGTTCTGGGTCAATGTTCCCGTCTTATCGGAACAGACCACACTGACGGCTCCCAGCGTCTCCACGGAAGGCAGCCGCCGCACAATGGTGTTTACCTTTACCATCTTGGTCACACTGAGAGCGAGGCAGATCGTCACCACCGCGGGCAGACCCTCCGGCACTGCAGCCACCGCCAGGGAAATCGCAGTGATCAGCATCTCTCCCACATTGCGGTGCTGCAGTACCGCCAGTCCGAAAAGAGCGGCGCAGAGCATCAGGGAGAGAAAGCTCAGAACCTTTCCCAGCTCACCCAGCCGTTTCTGCAGAGGTGTCATCTCTTCCTTTGCATTTGTGATCATCTCCGCGATCTGTCCCAGCTCCGTCTGCATCCCCACGGCTGTGACGATCCCTTCTCCTCTTCCGTAAGTCACTATGGTGGACATATAAGCCATATTGTACCGGTCTCCCAGAGACAGGTGCTCTCCCCTCCGTCCCACGAAGGCAGCATCCTTCTCCACCGGAAGAGACTCCCCGGTAAGGGCGGATTCCTCCACCTTTAAATTCGCCGTGGCCAGCAGCCGCAGATCTGCGGGAACCTGACAGCCCGCCTCCAGGCAGACAATGTCCCCTCTTACCAATTCCGCCGCGGGGATCTCCCTCCTCTTTCCCTCCCGCAATACCACCGCCTTAGGGCTTGTCAGCTTCTTCAGGGACTCCAGAGCCTTCCGCGCCTTTCCTTCCTGAAGCATACCGATCACGGCATTCATGCAGACTACCACCCCGATGATGACCGCATCACTGATCTCCCGCAGCAGCACGGAAACCACCGCCGCCACGATCAATACGTAAATCAGAGGATCGTTCAGCTGTTCCATAAAAGATTCGATAACGGTCTTCTTCCTCTCCTCCCGCATTTCATTTCTGCCGTCTCTTGCAAGTCTGACAGCGGCCTCCTTCTCCGTTAGTCCCTGTTTCAGATCGCTTTTCAAATTTTGTAAGGTTTCCTGTATGTCGCATTGTTCAAACACGAAAAATCCCTCCCGAAGCTTGATTGCAGTAGCAGTTTCATCCTTTCACAGAGCTGACGCCCCAAATGAAACAATATGCCTGTCATGTCGTTCTCCTGCTGCGGAAAATACGCATTTCGGTCATACAATGGAAATCAGACTTTCTATTGTCAGGACCGGTGAACAACATGAGGACATTTCCTGCCTGTTTCTGCATTCTATGCTTTCGGAAGGGAAAGTAGTCCAATTTTTTACATCGGGTAACTGTTCGGAACCAGGCGCAAAAGCACTGTGCCTTTACCTCGCTCTGAACAGCTAGGTACTGTCCGGTTTATTTCAGACGGAACATATCCGTCATATTCTTCAACAGCTTGGTCTCTGCACTGAGCTCCTCGCTGGTCGCCGCGCTCTCCTGGGCAATGGCGGAATTCGTCTGCACCACGGATGAGATCTGGCTGATCTGTTCCTGTACGTCCGAAACCGCTGCCGCCTGGGCACGGGAATCCTCCGCGATCTGATTGGTCGTCGCCATAACCCTGTTGGCGCCCGCCACGACCTCTTCCAGCCGGGCAGCCATTTCACCGGCGATCATGGATCCGTGTTTCACTTTCTGGATGGAACTCTCGATAAGTTCCGTAGTGGTTTTGGATGCCTCCGCGCTTTGGCCGGCCAGTTCACGCACTTCCTCCGCCACCACTGCAAAGCCCTTGCCTGATTCTCCTGCTCTTGCCGCCTCCACAGCCGCATTCAGGGCAAGAATATTGGTCTGAGACGAAATATTTTCAATGGTCTTGATGATCTTGCTGATCTCGGCGGAGCTGTCATTGATATCCTGCATCGCATCGATCATTTCCTGCATCTTCTGATTGCTCTCCAATATCTGGCTGCCTACGGTTTCAACGACCTGACTGGCCTGCTGCGCGTTTTCCGCAGACTGTGAGATCCGCTGTGATATTTCACGCACATTCATTTCCAGACCTTCCACCGTACTTGCCTGTTCCACAGAACCCTGACTCAGGGACTGGGCGCCTACCGCCATCTGGTCCGCGCCGCTGGAAACATGGTCGGTGCTCTCCATGATCTGGGACATGGTGCCGTTCAGTTTACTGAGGATCTCATTCAGGGACTCTTTGATGGACACAAAGTCTCCCACATATTGCTGTGTTGTCTCCGCTGACAGATTCCCGTTCGAGATTGCCTCCAGCACATCTGAGATCTCTCCGATGTATCCTCTCAGATTGCCCATCATACTTTGAAAGATTCGTGTCAGGCATCCGATCTCATCATTGGAACGGATATCGATCTTTAAATCCCTGTTTTCCTTCAGTCCCAGTTCCCCTCGCTCCATCTTCTGCGCCAGACCGGTGAGCTTCGCAAGCGGCCGGGAAACGGAACGCACGATATAAAAGGACATGATCAGAATACTCAGGATCACCGCAATGGTACCTACAACACACGCCATTTTTACCGTATCATTGATCTGTCCCACCGCCGTTTTCATGGAAATACCGGCAAAGATCAATCCGTTGATCTGTCCGTTCTCATCCCTTGTGGGCATATAAGAGCAGATATGTTCCACCCCCAGGATCTCTGCTCTTCCCACATAATCCTTCCCCTGGTCCAACACAATGGAAGCCAGTTCACCGGAAAGCTTCGTACCTACCACCCTCTCTCCGTTCTGCTGAATGGTAGTGTAAGCTCTTTCATCCCATTCAAAAATAGTAAATTCGCAATCTGTCTTATCCTTCAGTTCATCCAGCATTTCATTTCTGTCTTCCGGACCTTCGTAACCGTCCAGCTCATATGCCAGTATATTAGCCGCATTAACGCACTGTTCCTCCAACAGCCCCAGGGCAAGATCGTAGAACATGACAATGCACAGCGAAACAACAAACAGCATACTGACAACCAGCAGACAGGCCATCAATGCGTTTATCCTGCGTCCCAAATGTTTTACTCTTTCGTTCTTCATTTTCCTCAACTCCATATCCAGATAATTATTTACAGGGCAGAGCCCAATAAAATTATTTTAATAAATAAAGCGAAGAAATGCAAGACAAATATAGGTATGTTTTCACGATGTTTTTCACGGTACGTAAAAGGTCAGACAGGTCACTGAACTGATACTGACAGCACACAAAATGAGTCAAAAACTCATTTTAGTGCCCGTATGTCTCGTACAATTGCATAGAAATGTGGCCTTGGGGCAATGTGGCCCTGGGACAATATGACCCAAGGACACATTGCAATAATTAACTTCGGGGAATGGAAAACGGCTCGCATTTATCAAAAGTACTCCGTCAAAAAACAAGGTTTTTCATAAAATATCTGCCCCAGCCGCCCCATATCTTCCTGAGAACAGCCAGATACCCTGCGGCTGTAGGCCAGCGCGGATACATCCGCCGCCCCCATCAGGAATCTGCTAAATTCCGAAATTTCCATACAGATCGCCGCCTTTTCCACAGAATCTCTGACAACGGACACCGCCTTTCCCTCTTCAAAGCACACGGTGAATACGCCATTATTCTCCGGGATCTGTCCATCCGATACTTCCAGAGACAGCCTGCCGCTTCCACGGTAACGCGCCGCCTGAAGCGCCGCTCCCACATTCACAATGCGCACCATCCCAAGGCTTGCGTCGCTGCGCCTGAAAGCTCCCAGAGACCACTCATCGATCAGCGGATCCGGACGGATGGAAGACGGCAGTGTAAACAAAATGCTTCTGTGATCCGCCTGCATGGATTTTGCCAGTGTGAGCAGGCCCTGAAGACCCTCTCTGTTCCGGAATAGAAATCGGGAACACACCCGACGCTGTTCCTGCCGGTTCTTCTCCTTGCGGCATACCATATAACCCGCCGGCGCGACCTGAGCATTATA
>CAMWWF010000180.1 GCA_947177885.1 uncultured Lachnospiraceae bacterium | reverse complement strand
CTGTCTTTATTTTATATAGATTTGCATATCAAAAAAAATAAAAAAGTAGAAATAAAATATGGTATATCATGCAATCAACGAAGGTTCCAACATTCCTGTCTACTGGCAGTCAATATGCACCAATGATGCTCTTCTGGGTACTCTTTATAATGGTGAGGTTTTTACTTTCATTAAAGAAAGCAGCTACCAGGGCAACTACGAAATCCGCTTTCTGAGCAGTGAAGGTGCTTACAGAACCGGCTTTATTAACGAAGGACAATATGGAAACCTTGTTTTTTCCGGAACAAAAGTCAATGACGATAAGATCGGGAGCTGCTACCGCTTTACGTTAAGAAAGGCCTTAAACGTTGTAGATAACAGTGGCAAACATCACATTAGTCTTGCCACAGGAGATTATATCTACTCCAACTCTGCAACTGCCGGAGCAAGCAACAAAGCCAATATGGGGATCTGTGGATATAAACATAATAACACCACATCCAAGTTCGACGGCTTTGTGACCCTGGATTACACTGGCGGTTCCATGTTCGCCACTAACTTCTGTTTGAAAAAATAACAGCAGCCGATCTGTTTTGAAAGTTCAGTGACCTTTCCAAGGGCTGTCACAAGATGACAGTCCTTCTTTCAGTTGTCTTCTTCACTCCGTATCGCTCCCATATCAGGCGCCCTCACATCTTTGAGGATCCTGAAATCAATTTTGTCCGCCAGCTCCTGCAGATCCTCCTTTGTCATCCCCTCCTCCCTTCCGCGCAGCACATTGACGGTAACAAAACATTCCTCAAAGTCGGCAAGGACCAGTGCCTTACTCGGTCCCAGAGCCAGAATAACCGGCTCTCCACAGGCGGTGATATACTGCCACTCCGTAAAATCGTCCACCTGCCTGATGGGCAGCATTACTTCATTGAATGTCCCCTTTGCGGAACGGGTAAACTGGAAACCTGTCATACCGCATCCTGACAGTTCCACATCACCATCAAAACCAAAGTATCCATCCTCATAGATATATGCCGCCACTGCCAGGACTTCCCTGTCCATAAAGCATCCGCCCACCTGGTCTATAAAGTCATCCCCGATCACAACATCAAGTTCCGTATGAAGCTTCAGCCCGTACTTTTCCACAATTTCATCCAGCTTTTCCCCCATCTCATAAGAGTAAACGGTATACTGCCCCCAGTCCTCCCTGCCTTCCACAGCAAACACACTGTTTCCAAGTTCATCGGCGATCTTATGATCCGTATCATAATGTGCCAGGAACTCCTGCCATTCAACGAATGCCTGTGTTTCCGGACTGTCCATATAGCCGGACAGGGATATCACTGCATCATTTGGGACAGGGATATCACTGCTGATCTCCGGCAGCTGCATATCCACCAGCATCCCGAAATCAATCTTCTCCGCCATCTCCTGTACGTTTTCCTCCGTTATGCCATGATGGCTTCCATATGGCATATCCACAATGATAAAACGGTCAGCAGATTCCTTCAGGATCCAGGTGTCATATGTCCCCAGTCCCAGCCGGACAGATTCCCCGCCCGCCGTTTCATACTGCCACTCCACATAGCCATCCCGGTGTCCCATATATGGTATGTCTTCATCAAGGGTGCCCTTTGCCGCACAGCTGAACCGGAAAAATACTGCCCCGATGCCGTCCAGCTCCGTTGCTCCCATAAAATGGAAGGAACCATTTTCATAGACACGGCCGTTTTCTACATTGACTTCTTCCAGGAAGCTCCCGCCTGCCAGGCTTTCCAGTTCCTCTTCGCTTATATACTCCATGTGCGTATGCAGCGTTAACCCATACTTTTCTGCGATCTTATCCAGAGTCTCTCCCATTTCACGGCTGTATACACCGTATAACTCCAGGTCTTCCCTGCCCTCTGTGGAAAAGCCCTCTTTGACTGCTTCTGCGTATAATGCCGCATCGGCGTCATATCCCGCCAAAAACTGTTTCCATTCCCTTAAGGCTGCAACTTCCGGTTTCCCGGTATACTCACTTAAAGTCAGGGAAACATACCCGTCATCTTCCTTTGGCATGATAAGCTCTCTCAGCCCGAACCAGTTGTATGCCAATGCTGCCCCAGGCAGCAAGACCGCCAGGCAGACACAGGCTGCAGCTGTACCCAGAAATGCCCTGAGCTTCCTCACATACCTCCGGCGGCCTGTTTCCCGTTCCTTCTCCACAAGATCCAAGAATACATCATCCACATACTGGAAAGCCTCGTTTAACCGGGCAGCCCTCCTGTCCCTGTTCATATGGCCACCCCTTCCCTTTCCAGACAGTCCCTTAGTGCGCTTCTGGTTTTGGACAGTAAGTACTTTATCCTTCGGGCAGAAAGCGAATATTGTCTGGATATTTCTCCCACGGAATAAGAATAGTAATACCGTGCCAGAAAGACAGCGCAGCTTGTGTCATCAAGAGTTCCCAAGAACCGGTTGATCACCGCGCCAATCTCCCTGGCTTCCCACAGGATCTCCGGATCACTTTTATCATCCGGGATACACTCATCCATTTCCACAAACAGGGCGTGACGCTTTCCCGCATTCCGGTAATCCAGCCGGTCAAAGGACAGGTTCCTAGCAATGCGGGATAAAAAATGTTTCAGGCTGTTGGGTCTGGTGGGCGGAATTGCGTTCCATGCCCCCATATAGGTGTCGTTGACCACTTCTTCCGTGTCATAAATACTTCTGAGTATGTTGTAAGCCACCTGACGCAAAAAGGCATTATACTTCTTTTCTGTTTCACGGATTGCCATCTCTGATCGTTCAAAGTACAGTTCCACAATCTCCAGGTCTTCCATGCTGCTGCCTCCTGTTTTCTCCCGAAGTACCCCTATGTCTATAAAGTAGGAAAATAATTACTAATGGACAAAATTTTATAAATTTATTTTATAAGATTTTTAGTATATAATCAAATGTATCATCGCCATTTATGTCTATTTTATAAAAACATGCATATCTGAGGAATCAGGATTTTCATACTTTTCGGAAAAATTTAACTTCACAATAGATCAATACCAGATCAGACATATTAATCTGTTTTCAATTTCCAATGTGTTGATTTAATACTACTGGTGCTGTTTATCGGTTATATAAAAAATCGCTGAAGTCCTGCGGTCTCAGCGATTTTTCTTTTTTAATGCACTGTAGTTTCAATTCTCTTATGTACAAGTTCTGCCACTTTCATAAATACGATAGAACGATCATTTCATATTGATCAATTCATCGCTTTATAATAGCATTTGCATTGACTTACTAATTTACGATGCTTCCGTCATCCTGGATAATCCTGCGGACTGCAAGAATATGGTTTGTATAGTACTTTGTCAGATTCCTTCTTTCAATCTTCTGATCGGACTTCAGATTGTTTGGATCACTATTGGTACCATGTTCATGGATCATTTCACCGGCCTTAGAGCAAATTCCAACATGACTGGGTGCTCCATTGCCATTCCAGTCAAAAAGAATCAGATCACCGGGTTTCATGGAATCGGCAGATACAGCCACTCCCCTGCCGATCTGCGTGGATGTATTAGGTCCGATGTCAATCCCCAAAACAGTAAGATACACTGAAGATGAGAAATCAGAACAATCCATATATTTAGGAGGATCGTTCCTGTCCAGAACCTGCGTTGTAACCACAGTGTCAATGCAATAAGGGATCCTTCCGATCCAGTATTCAGCCTCACTGACGATATTATTCCGTATCGTGTCTGCATTGCCCGCACTACTATCTCCAAATGTAACTGCGTCCAGACGAGTGAGTGTTTTTTTTCCAGCTCTGCCATCAACCAAAAGATCTTTCTGATTTCTTTGGAAATTACTGACAGCTGTATCTGTATTGGATCCAAATTTACCATCAGGAGTACCACAAGTATAGCCTGCTGCATTCAGCTTCGTCTGCATGGCCTTTACCCCTGGAGCAGCCCGTAGCTCATCATCCTTCATGTAATACCCCTGTCCTGCCAATACCTGTGCGTAAGTGTAACGTGTGTTGTCATAACTTGCCATTTTATCTTTCTCCTTTTCTGTATATTGAATTTGAAGATTCAATATATAAAAAGGGAACTTCTTTGAAAATGTAAACTTAAAATTATTTTTTTGTAAGAATACCACCAGTGATAACCTGCACATTGCTGATGGTTTTCTTATCCATCGTCAAATGGAGCAATATAAAATATCATGTCCTTTGGTGTCTTGCTTAGTTGTATGGCGTTTCTATAATCTGCAAAACAGGAAATTCTTCCATATCAGAATATAGGGCACTTAATTATTCCGACATTGTTCCGTCTATCACATAGCTTTCACCCGACCACTTATAGATGTGCGTGTCATAATACTGTCTGCCTCCGATTTCGCAGCTTGCAATCACGATCCTGTCGGAATCCCCTGATTCCATCTGTCTCATACTTTTTCGGTTCTATCTTTTACGATTCCAAACATGCCCGATATGATCTGTTCCCTCCTTATCTGACGCGCCTATGCCATAACGGAGGCAGTCCATGTATAATGCTTGAAGCGGAGCAGTAAGTACGTTATAATCAAGACTACAGGAAGGAGGAAGCCCATGGGAAAGAAAGAATCCACCATCCATAAAAAGGGCCTAAAAAAACTGACAGGAACAGGAGCTCTACTGATACTTGCGGGCTGTTTCCTTGTCTCCTGTTCCGGTGTCTCCCTTTTCCCCAAAACCAGCGATTATGTCATTGACGATACGGGAACAGGGTCGGAATACATATGGAAGGGATCGGAATATACGGAGCCGCCGGCCAGAATCAGTATCGACATAACCGAACATTACATCACCAACACCGGTGATAGCTCCAACCTGTTCTACATAGACAGCCAGGGAACCCTGTGGGGCAGCGGACGAAACATGCACGGACAACTGGGGCTGGAGGCGCCTGATGAGGATTTCCACGCGGAACCGGTGAAGATCGCGGAGAACGTGATCCATGTGGATTATTCCGTGAAGGACTTCGTCATCTACCTGACCGCCGACCATAAATTGTATGGTCTGGGAAACACTGAGACAGGGGCTCTGTTGCAGATCCTCCCTTATTCCTATGTGGTATACCATGGCTACGGCAGGTACACGGTGTGCGAACCGGTACTGCTCATGGAGGATGTCATCTATGCGAGGTGCGGAGGGGACGATGTGGTTGCCATCAGGGAGGACAAAACGGCATGGGCCTGGGGCGTGTTGTGCCATGCCGATGAAAACTCCTTTTATTATGAGGAACCTACGCAGATCCTGGAAAACGTGCAGCTGGTCACAGGTGGATTCTTCAACCATGCGGCGCTGCTGGGTGACGGGACCGTGTGGACATGGGGGGTAAACTACGTGGGAAACTGTGGCGTTGACGATGTGGATGGCGTGTGCACCCCCCGGCAGGTGGCAGAGGACGCCGTCATGGTGTGGACCGATAACCGGAGCGCTGATATCGGCTGCACCGACATCACGAAATTACAAGACAAAGAAACAAAAAAAGTGGAAAACACCATCATCAAAAAGGCGGATGGCACCTTCTGGGTATGCGGAATCAATGCTGGGAATGTGGAGTGGCCCATCCCAAGATACCATGAAGTGGATGACACACGACTGATCTGTTCCTTTGAATTCGTGCAATACAGCGCTGACGACATATATGAAAAATGGGGGATTGTGGTAGAATAAGCTTCCGCCATATAAAAGGCGGCAGGCATACTCCCAAAAACCCGGTAGATGCCTGCCAGCCATGAGCAGCTACAGAATCAGTGATTACAAATATCTTTTCTCACTGTATCAGAGGGATCCGATCAGTGACGCATTGGTATTAAATGTAGATCCCTGGTCATAGCCAATATCCACAAACGCATTCGTCCCATCCACAATCCTGTCATATTTCCCTGTTCCGACACCCGTCTCCAGAAAGATGACAGACAGCCAACCCGGATGGCTCTGTCCGGCCGTGGAACTTTCACATAATATGCATCTGTCCTTATATGCACGTCTTCCCTCAATGAGCTCCCCAGTATCCCTGTCATAGAGTTCCTCATTACGCCTCATCTTGAAGCCGTAATAGGTTTTGCCGTTGATCGTCTCCGTGAACATGGCCAGGGAACAAATATTCGTTTCAAGAACCTTATCTGTTTCCGCAGCGGAAATCCATCCATACTTGGGTGTACCATCACTCGCCCTGAACCATATCAACTGGGCGCTATATCCCCAGCCGTTGCCATTCCATGGCTCGACCCAGGTGAACATCTCATTGTTATAAATGGTACCGATCTGCTCATCCGCTTTCAGTGCGTTGGTGAGATATACCTTATGAG
>CAMWWF010000179.1 GCA_947177885.1 uncultured Lachnospiraceae bacterium | reverse complement strand
CCCCCCCCCCCCCCCCCCCCCCCCCCCCCCCCCACCCCCCCCCCCCCCCCCCCCGGCCGGCCGCCCAAAATGATAGAAGCGATGGGCCACTCCATTGCAAAAGTATAATAATACCATGAGGAAGGAAGGATATTTATCATGAGGAGAAAAGCACTTGCAACATTGTTGCTGACAGGAGCACTCGTAGTCACACCCATCGGAGGTGGTTTTTTGTCCACAGTAGCGACTGCCTCTTCAAACAGTAATGTCAGCGTCGGAAGTACGGATGAGGCTGAAGAAGAGAGCTCTTCCAATGAACAGGATGATATTGCGGATTCCATTTCTAATGCGGGAAGCGGTGACGTGATCCATGTCAAGGGTGTAGCGGCATTGTCCAACGGAATTATGAAAGAGCTGATGAAAAAAGGCGATGTAACACTGGTACTGGAATATACGTATGAAGGTGTGGACTATGTTGTGACCATCCCTGCAGGCGCAGCCGAGAATAACGATATTCCCTGGTATGGCCCGCTGTATCTGGCAGCCCGCTATGGAAACGGCAGTGTTGCAGGGAGAGTGAACGGCGCTTCCTATACGGTAAAGTCAGGTGATACCATGGGTAAGATTGCCCGTGAGAACGGGATGACACTTGCCCAGCTGGCGGCAAAGAATCCGCAGATAAGCGACGTTAACCGTATTGCAGTAGGACAGAACGTCAATCTGAAATAAGGACAGGAATCACTGTCTGAGAACTTAAATGCCGGGCAGGCTGCGGGATAGTTCCCATAGTCTGCCCGGCTTGTCTTGTGGATCATGATGGCAGAAGCTGCCATACAGGGGGAAATGAAATATGAATACCGGAAGACGGGAAGCTTTAGGAACCACCATAAATGTATATCTCGTGCTGATCTTACTGATTTTGCCATTGTACACACAAAACGGCTATACTATGATCGGAAATGCCAAGTATCTTTTTTTTCGGAACATGACGCTGTTCTTTGTGATCGTAACGACAGTGATGCTGGTGGTCATGAAGGCTTCACAGGGCGGAGAAAGGATAAAGCTCCCGAAGCTTTCCGGTACGGATATCATGGTATTGTCCTATGGTGGAAGCGCCGTCCTGTCGTGGTGTTTTGCGGCGGACAGATACACGGCATGGTGGGGTGCCCCCGGCTGGTATATGGGGCTTGGGTCCCAGCTGATGTTTGTGTGGATCTACTTTGCGGTATCCGGGTGGTGCGACAGTTTTGAAGGTATCCTGTGGGCATTTTATGCCGGTGCCGTAGTGGTGATGGCGGTTGGTATCCTGAATCGCTATGGATTTGATCCCTTTTTCCTGTTTGAGGGGTTGGAAGGATGGGACAGAGAGCATCTCCTGTCTACCATCGGGAATCAGAACTGGTACTGCGGCTATGTCAGTGTGGCATCGGCAGTCTGTATCTGCTTTGCCTGTGCAGGCGGCAGAGTCCGTCGGGCTGCGGGACTGGCAGGGAGTTTTCTTTTCTTCTGGACGATCCTGACGCAGGGGAGTGAGGGGGGATATCTGATCGTTCTTGCGGAGATGGCAGTAGTTCTTTTCCGGTCACTGGATGACAGAAGGAGATTTCTGGGCTTTTTGGAGTTGCTGATCTGCTGTCCTGCGGCGGCTCTTTTGGGAAAATACTGCGTCAGGTTCAGAGGGATGATCCTGGCGGAGGATGGTACATTGAGCGGTTTCCTTTTTTGGGAGGGGTGGATGCCTGTTCTGATCTTTCTTGTGATGCTGTTCATGACAGTGTGGGTTCGGGAGAAGAAGGGGTACAGGGACAGGCTGAGGAACAGAAAGATAAAAAAGGCGGTCCTGTGTGCCGCAGGGGTGATCTTTGTGGCTGGGGCAGCTGTTTTTCTGGCGTGTCAGGTGTGGGAAAGCGTCTGGGTCATGTTGGGAGAAAAGAGTCTGCTCCGTATTACAGATTCCTGGGGAAATGACAGGGGCGCGCTGTGGCGTATGAGTCTGGGAACCTTCAGGCAGGGGAGCTTTTGGGATAAGTGGATCGGGGTGGGGCCGGACTGTTTCGGCAATGCCGTTTACGCCAAATATCCCGTAAATGATATCGTCCATCCCACCGGCCATTGGGAGACGGCCCTTTTCGCGAATGCCCATAATGAGTGGTTGAATATGCTGATAAATCAGGGGATTCTGGGATTGGTCTCCTATGCGGGGATCTTTGTAACGGCCTTTGCCCGTCTGTGGAAGCGTGAAGGCGGAAATTCCTTTGTGCTTTTGGGACTTCTGGCCGTTTTTGGATATTGTGCTTACGGAATCGTCAGTTTTCAACAGACGGTTTCCACTCCGCTGATGTTTGCAGTTCTGGGCATCTCGGAGGCGATGATCAGAGAAAAAGCGCATTATATCGGAGAGAATAAAAAATAAGGAGCAAAAAAGGGAAAAATATAGTATAATAAATCCGATATAGGAAAAAACCGTTATAAATACAGGTAAAGGAACGGAGAATATGAATATACAAGTACAATGCTGTGGCATCGTGATCCTGCTGCTGATCTGGTATTTTTCCCTGAGACAGAAAACGTTGGGGCTGGAGTCGGAGAAGCTGTTTTTGACGACTATGGGAGTCACAACCTTTTGTGTCATTATGGATATCACATCTGTGGCGGCAATCTGCAACCGGGAGATGATATCGGGATTTCTGCTGGCGTTTATCTGCAAGACATACATAGTGTCCCTGATCTGGGTAGGGTATTTCGGACTGAGCTATTCCAGTACCGATTTTATTGTAACGCGGGCGGAGCGCAGGAAGAAGAACAGGGTTTATACGGTGATCGTGTTGACCGGAACGGTTCTCATCTACAGTCTGCCGATCCGCTATTATCTGGACGGGGATATTGTCTATACGTATGGACCAAGCTGTACGGCAACGTATATTTTTGCTCTTCTCTTCGTATTTACGACACTGTACAAGGTGGGAGTGAAGGGAAAGGAGATAAATCCCAAGAGAAGAAGAGCGATTGTGATCTGGATGTGTATCTGGATCGTTGCGGCGGTGACGCAGTTTCTCAATGCCAGGCTGCTGCTGGTAGGATTTGCATCAGTGCTGGGTATGGTCATCCTGTTTTTCGAGCTGGAAAATCCGGAGGCGAACCTTGACCGGGAGACGGGGGCGTATAATGCGCACGCGCTGGGAGAGTACACGAAGCTCCACTACGAAAAGCATAAGATGTTTTCCGCAATGCTGCTGGCATTGAACGATGCCACATCCGCCGAAAAGGGGAATCATTCCGCATACACGGATATGACGCTCCGCAGCATCGCACGTTACGCGGATAAAATGAAGGATGTAAAAGTCTTTAAGACGCTGGAGCGTGAGCTGGTGTTCCTTGTGAATGATGCGGCGCGCATGCAGGAAGTGTTCGGGGAGATAAGGGATCACATAGAAAGCCATCAGGCGGAAAGGGGCAGTGACAGTGAAGCGAAGGTATTGCCTTATTATGTCCTGCTGCCGGATTCTCTGCTGCTTCGGAATGTGGGTGAGCTGTTCCTGATGCTGCGCCATTTTAGGATCGGAAAGCGGGAGAATCCGGAGGAGAACAGCATTATTCTGGATGAAGAGAAGATCAGGCATTACAAGGAGCGGGAAGAGACGGTAGGGCTGATTCAGTCGGCTATCGAAGAGGACCGGATCGAGGTGTTCTATCAGCCCATCTATTCCACAAAGGAAAGAAAATTTGTATCTGCGGAAGCGCTGGTGCGGATCCGTGATAAAGACGGCGGTATCGTGCCGCCGGGCAGATTCATTCCTGTGGCGGAGAAGAGCGGGCTTATCTCTCTGATCGGCGAGATTGTGTTTGATAAGGTCTGTGCCTTTATCAGAGAAAATCAACTGAGGGAAAGGTACGGAATCCGGTATGTGGAGGTAAATCTTTCCGTGAGGCAGTGTGAGGAGATAAAGCTGGCTGAGACTTATATCAGGATCATGGAAAAATACCGGTTGGATCCCGCCTGCATCAATCTGGAGATCACCGAATCAACATCCATACATACCAGGAAAAATCTGTTGAAGAACATGCAGATACTGATCGATCATGGCGTGAAGTTTTCGTTGGACGATTTCGGAAGCGGTGCCAGCAACCTGAATTATATCATTGACATGCCGGTCTCCATTGTGAAGTTTGACCGGGATATGAGTCAGGCGTATTTTGCCAACCGGAAGGCCAGATTCGTCATGGAAGCCTCCATGCGCATGATCCATGATATGGAGCTGGAGATCGTATCGGAAGGTGTGGAGACGGCGGAGCAGATGGAAGCTATCGTGGAGCTGGGAATTGAGTATATCCAGGGATATTATTTTTCCAGGCCGCTGGCGGGAGAGGAATTTCTGCGGTTTGTGGGGGAGGCTGCAAATACGTTTCATATAAGTGAAAGAGTTGCACTGAGTTAAAAAAGTGGTTATAATCTATAAAACAACAACGATCAGAAAGGCAGGTTAGAGACAATGGAATTGGAACAGCTCAGAGGTGACATGGTTGCCGCTATGAAGGCAAGGGACAAGGAGAGAAAGGACGCTATTTCGTCATTGGTATCCGCAGTGAAGAAAGCGGCTATCGATGAGGGATGCAGGGAGGATGTGCCCTCAGAACTGGTGGACAGGGTGATCATCAAGGAGTTAAAGACAGCGAAGGAGCAGCTGGACACCTGTCCCGCGGAGCGCACGGACCTGAAGGAGGAATACCGGAAAAGGTATGACGTCATCGCGGAATATGCGCCGAAAATGATGTCGGCGGAGGAAGTAAAGGCGTATATTGAAAGTAACTTCGCGGAGCTTCTGGAGACGAAGAACAAAGGACAGATCATGAAAGCGGTGATGGCTGTCCTGAAGGGCAAGGCCGACGGCAAGGTCATCAATGAGACGGTTGCCGAACTTTGCAGATGATCCGCTCTATATCACAGTGATTCGCCGGAGCGTCTCAAATGTGCAGTCTGCACATCTGAGACGCTCTTTTTGCGCGAATGGGAAGAGTCCTTTTGAGGAGTAACGCCAGTCCGAAAGGTCAGAAGTGCTGTGACACAACTGCCATGCGTGCGCAAGATGGATGGGCAGGACAGATTGTGGAAGTGGGGCAGCGGCAGGATCCTGAACACCCTTGCGGTGAAGAAACTGTTTTTCGGGAAGTGATCATCCGGGATACGGTTTTTGCGGCTGATTTTGAACTATGACTTCAATGACAGAAGATAAGGGGTATCGTAAAATAGAATATGAAGATCATCTGTTGCTTTGAGGCGGAACATATAGGCCGTTTTTATGAGAAGGGTGGGAAAACAGACATGCTGTTTCTGGTTGATTATGAAAATGTGGGAAATGCGGGGATGAGGGGGTGCGATTTTCTGGATGCACAGGATCAGGTTATTGTATTTTACAGTGAAGCGAAGAGACACATGGAGCAGAGAATGCTGGAAAATATCACCGCCTCCGGGTGTGCCTTTGATATCTGTAAGCTCTGTAAGACAGGAAAGAACGCGTTGGACTTTTATATCACATCAAGGCTTGGCGAGCTGATGGGCGGCGGATACAGCGGCATTGCGGTAGTGGTCAGCAATGACGGCGGGTTTCAGGCTGTCCGGGATTATTGGGAGAAGAGAGCGCTCCGAAAGAGGAGGATACTGATATCCTCCTGTATTGAGGATGGCATTGTGAGCGGAAACGAAAACAATGAGCGCACCAAAACTTTGAGGCACCTGCGTGAAAAAGTGACCATCGGCGGATATTACACGGCTTATGCGGAAAGGATGCGGGTGAAGCAGACTCTGCGGGATCTGTTTACGGGAACAGAATATGAGAGCAGGATAGAAGAGATTCAGGATATGATAGAGGGACAGGAAAAGAATGCAAAGGTGATCTACCTGAGCAGTCTGCATTTATTTGGCAGAAAGGAAGGGCTGGAAATTTATAACAGGATTAAAGCCAGTGATGAACTGCGGAAGTCAATGCCGTCCGGTATCGTCTCGTTTCCCCTGCAGCCAACCGGCGGCGGTTCCTAACTGCCGGCTGCAGCCTTTGGTACGGCCGGTCTTTTTCTTCCATGGCATCACACAGGATCGGTTGCATGGTCCGTCATGCTTCTGATCCTGTGTGACACGCTCTAAAGGAAAATCCTGTGCAATGTTTCAAAATGATTTCCCGACGATTCCCGGGCGGTTATGCCTATTGCTATTTATCGCTTTCCGTATATTTCTCCTCGCAGTATTTACAGCGGTATGTCTCCTTGTCCGCATCTGCGAGATAGAAGATATGGGGAAGTTCCTGTTCGATGGAGGTGATGCACCTGGGGTTGTGGCAGCGGATCAC
>CAMWWF010000178.1 GCA_947177885.1 uncultured Lachnospiraceae bacterium | reverse complement strand
GAACAGTATACAGTGGTATTTTACATAAATGTATTTGCCTTTCAGGCGGAAACGGAGCACCGGATCTACGCGGTATATGAGTCTTCCACGGGCATAATGCCCACAGGAAACGACATGCTTTCCCTGAGCATGGGGGATCGCTTTATTCCCCATGAATATGGTGGCAGGCTCTGGTATAAAAAGGTGGGAGCTGACAACTGGACACAGGGCGGAGAACTGACTGCTGATCGTCAGACATTGGCAGGGGGAATCTTTTCCGGCAGACAATTGGGAGATTTTCAGAAGAAAATGTTGATAAAGGGATGCGTTTACTGCTACGCCCATGAGGGGGATGGCGCGGAGCCGAAAGTGACGGTTGATTATACATATTGCCCTCCCCAAAAGAGTAGTGAGATCGGGCTTTATATCCTGATCGTGACTGTTACGGTGGTCATTGTGCTGATCCTGCGGAAGAGGGAGTAAGGGATCGGAAAGGAAAATGAGGTTAAGAAAACAGAACTTTTTACCGAAATAAATGGTAAGTGTGTGATTTCGCACTTACCATTTCAATTTATGCAGCAGTCCGGTCATGGAGAGATCTGTAAACGGCGCATTTGTGGACTGATACATACTTATGGGATGGCCGCAGGGCAGATTATTGGGAAAAGAGGTACTATTTTGAAGATTACATTTCAACAGCAGGCAGTGGCGGAAACGGAAAAGCGTTATGCGGAGAGAGCGCATTCCCATTCCGATGTAAAGGGCAGTGTCAATTATCAGGCAGTCATTTCCGACAGAAAAGAAGAATTGTGGGGCGGGGTGGCAGGCCCCGGCAGAGAGAAGAGCAAGAGCCTGATCGAGCTGCAGCAGGAGGCGGAGAACATAAATGTGGCAGTTCAACAGGACTATATGACAGTTATGTCACATACTATGTCTGAAAAAGATTACGCAAAGCTTCAGGAGGAGGGCTTTCATTTCGAGAGCATGGATCCCGATGAAGCAGTGACGATCGTGGATAAGATCAAGGCGGAGCTGGCACGCGCAGGGAAGCATATTGCGGGCTATACGGACGACATCGATATGGATACGCTGGCGGCGGCAGTGGGCAGCGAGGCGCTGGCGGCAGCGGTGGCTCAGAGCTTCCGGCAGGCGGATATTCCACTCACGGAAGAAAATTTGAATGATGTGGTTCAGGCATGGAATATGGCAGCGGAATTGAGGCCCATGGAGGAAGGTACTACAGGCTATCTGATCGACAATGAGCTGGGGGCGGAGATCTGGAACCTTTATGTGGCACAGAACAGCGGTGCGGGAAGCGGTGCCGCAGGCGCACCGAAGTACTACGCGGAGGAGATTCAGGGCTATTATACACAGAGTGCGCAGATGCCCGAAGAGGCTGACCTGACGGCACAGATCGACAAAGTGATCCTGCAGTCCGGTCGGGAGGCCGACGAAGAGAATCGCAGGGCGGCGCAGTGGCTTCTGGAGAAGGGATATCCCCTGACGGAGGAGAATCTGGACCGGTTGGAGCAGCTGGGAGATCTGGAGCTGCCTGTATCGGAGCAGGATTTCGCGGCAGCGGCAGCGGCAGCCATTGCGGAGGGGAAGAATCCCATACACGGAAATCTGGCGGGAGACGGCAGGAACCTGTATGAGAGAGCGGCGGATGTGGCGGCTTATTATCAAAGCAGTGAGATCATGGAGAAATATGCCGGGGATATCACAGCCCGCAGACAGTTGGAAGAAATCAGGCTGCGCATGACAGCGGAAATAAACGTAAAATTGTTGAAGAGCGGCTTTTCCATTGACACCGCCCCTATGGAGGAACTGGTGGAGGCCTTAAAACAGGCGGAGGCGGAGCTTGCGAAGCAGTATTTCCCCGGAGATGCCGAGGCAGTGGAGAAATACCGCAGCTTTACACAGACGAACAATATTATGGGGGAGATACCCGGCCTGCCTGCGCAGGTTCTGGGCACCTTTGCGGAGGGCCAGGCAACCGCCACTCTGGAGGAATTCCACGGGGAAGGCAGGGCGATTCAGGACACTTATAAGAAGGCGCAGGAAGAGTATGAGACGCTGATGACTGCTCCCAGAGGGGATCTGGGGGACAGCATTAAGAAAGCGTTTGCCAATGTGGACGATATCCTGCGGGATCTGGGACTTGAGCTGACAGAAGCGAACCGCCGGGCGGCGCGTATCCTGGGCTATAACCGTATGGAAATGACGGTGGAAAATATTGAGACGGTGAAAGCGGCCGATGAGCAGGTGCGGAACGTGGTGGAGAAGATGACGCCCGCATCGGTTATGAAGATGATCCGGGATGGCGTGAATCCTCTGGAGAAGAGCTTTGCCGAGCTGGAGAATTATTTGGAAGAACTTCCGGAAGACTACAGAGAGGCTTCCGAGAGCTATGGCAGATTCCTGTACGGTCTGGAGAAAAATCATGCAGTGACGGAGGAAGAGAGGACAGCTTATATCGGTATATACCGCCTTGTCCGTCAGATTGAGAAAACAGACGGTGCCGCTGTGGGTGCGCTGGTAAATACCCAGGCGGAACTGCATTTTTCCAATCTGCTGACAGCAGTCCGTTCCGGAAAGGTGAAATCACTGGATAAGAAGATCACAGATGAGCTGGGAGCTGTGACAGAACTGATGCGCAGGGGTGAGAGTATTTCGGATCAGATCGCAAGAGGATTTGTCAGGAAAGTGGAAGAAGTACTGACAGAAGTGTCATATAGCGAGGAGGCGGAAGCGGAATACAATAATGCCCTTCTGGAAGAGATTCGGGAATCTGCGCGGACTGACGGGGATAGCGTGGCTTTGCTGCAGCGCGGCGAATTGACTGCCAACGCGGAGAATCTGATGGCGGCACAGGCGCTGGTTCATGGTACGGAAGATCTTTTTGCGGTTGCCGGCGGGAAAAAGGAAGCAGCGAAGCAGGCGGGTATGACGGAAGCCCCGGGTGCGGCGAAAGCAGCGGGTACGGCGGCAGCCGCAGAAGCAGCGAGAACACCGGATACGGCAGATACGGAAGCTGTGTCGGGTACGGTGGAAAGCGCGGACGGAGAAGTGATCCGCAGTCTGGAGCTTTGGCAGAAGCTGGATGAGAAGGATTCTTTCAGAGAGGCTTACACCACCATTGTGGAGGAAGCCGTTACGGCAGCGGAGGAAGCTTCCTTTGAAGAGGCTCAGACCAGCCTTGACGTGCGCAGAATGCAGCTGGTCCATAAACAGCTGACAGTTGTGTCGCATTTGGCGCAGCAGGAAGAATACATTGTACCCATGTATATCGGGAACAGTCTTTCCAGAGTACATCTGACCTTTCACAGAGGCGGTGAACAGAAGAACACCGTGCAGATCAGTATTCATATGGACGGCGGGGCGAGTCTGGATGCTTCGCTCTCTCTGGAAAATGGAACCGTTCACGGAATTTTCACAGGAAAGACCGAAGAAGAGGTAATGAAATGGCGGCAAACTGCCGATACATTCAGGGAGGAAGCGAAACAGAACTGGGCGGTGGGTGAGCTGCATGTTGTCACGGCGGAACGGGTCATGCCGGGAGCAGGGACGGCAGCGGAGAACAGCGCCGAAAGAGTGGATAATGCGGAGCTTTATCGTGTGGCAAAGGTATTGTTACATGCTGCGAAAATGTGAAGAAATATGTCTGCCTGACCGGGCGGATACGGAACGGATTGCCATAAGCGGCAATTGAATAGAAAGGAGCACAACCAACCTATGAGAATTAATTACAATGTATCTGCAATGCTTTCAAACAATGCGCTTTCAAATAATGACAACCTGCTTTCACAGGCGCTGGAAAGATTATCTTCCGGCTTAAAGATCAATCATGCAAAGGACAATCCGGCAGGACTTGCCATGGCAAAGAGAATGAATGCGCAGATTGAAGGGCTGAATGTGGCAAATCAGAATGCCAGCGACGGCGTTTCGGTGATTTCCATTGCAGACGGTGCATTGACGGAGGTCAGTGAAATGCTGCAGCGTATGAATGAGCTGGCAGTCAAGGCGGCTAACGGTACCATGTCGGAAGAGGACAATGCAGTGATCCAGTCGGAGATCGCGCAGTTGAAGGAAGAGATCACGCGCGTGTCCGAGACCACGGAATTTAACGGACAGAAGCTGCTGAATGGGGAGTTCTCATGGAAGGGGTATATAACGGATCCGGCGGTTATTGATATCAAAGTAAATTCTTATTCTTCGGATGTTCCGGCAAAGGAATATACCATTAAAAGTTTGACTGTCACGAAGGATGCGGACGGGAATTATGTGGTAAATGATGGAGATCTTTCCTTCGGAGACGGATTCCCTGCGGATGCAACCTATTCCGTGGAGAAGGATCTTCTGACGATCAAGGCGGCTAACGGTTTTGAGATGAAACTGGATCTGTCTCGCAGTGGTGGTGGTACTTATACTGATTTTTCCATCGATGCTACCGGAATCGGTGCAATGCGTTTGCAGATCGGAGCAAATGAGGGTCAGGTTCTTGAGATGGATATTCCTGCCCTGACGCTGCAGAATCTGGGTATTGAGGATATGACGCTGGAGACACAGGAAGATGCGAAGAGTGCCATTGATGACATTAAAGGGGCCATCGAGTATGTTTCTTCTCTTCGCGGCAAGCTGGGCGCATATCAGAACAGACTGGAATCCACCATCAACAGTCTGGACATTACTATTGAGAACATGACAGGCGCGTATTCCCGTATCATGGATGTGGATATGGCGGAAGAAATGACCAATTACACTACTTATCAGGTATTAACTCAGGCGGGAACCTCCATGCTGGCTCAGGCCAATGAGAGACCGTCCCAGGTATTGCAGCTGCTTCAGTAGGATGCTTACCGGCTGTGTCAGTGTATTGGAAGGATTGCAGACAAGGCAAATGATTTAGTGTGAGGTTCGGTGCAGATTATGACGAAGGAAATAAAGCAGCAGTTCACGCTGCGCATTACACAGGCCAATCCCACGGAGCTGGTGGTGATCTTATATGAAATGCTGCTGTGTTATCTCGAGGAAGGCAGGAGCGCGTTGGAAAAAGAGGACACGGCAGCATTCAGGGAGGCTGTCCGTAAGGCCAGAGGCTGTCTCAATGAGTTGCTCCAGTCACTGAATGTAAAATATGAGCCGGCTCCCGCCATGCAACAATTATATTTGTTCTGTGTGCGCCGTTTGGCATTGGGGGAGGCAAAGCAGAGTGCGGAACTGCTCTCGGAGATTGAGAGAGTGATCTGGCCCCTTCATGATGCCTATGATCAGGTTGCAGGGCAGAACAAGTCGGGGCCGGTGATGAACAATTCGCAGACCGTTTATGCCGGGCTGACTTATGGCAGAAACACTTTAACTGAAAACATGGCTGACCAGGGCGCGAATCGGGGAATGCTGGCGTGATTCCTGCTGAGCGGATGCCGTTTCCAAAGCGGCCAGTTCGGTCAGATGTTTGTATCTTTTTTGCAGAGAATTAATTTCATAAATGTAGCTGTCAATGAGATCGTCATCCAAAGCATTGTCAAAACCCGCATAGGCGATAGCAAGCGCCTGTCGGGTTTTTATGATGGAATCCTGAATATTTACGGGAGTGAGATCTTCCTCGCATATGCAGGTGGTGTCCGGGCTTTGACTGAAATACATTTTCATACTTCCAGGCTCCTTTCTACTTCAATTGCCGCTCGTGGCAGACCTGCCGCAGCGGCCAATCGTTTCATATTTGTCCGAACAGTACCGTATCGGCTGAGTCATTTTCGACCGCTCAGGGGTCTGTAAACGCTTCCGCACCATGGAAGACTGGCTGATCGGACGGCTGCGGTTTTATTCCGGTTCCATTTGCTGTTACAAGTATAGGTGTAAAAATAGAAAAATATACCAACATATTTTCCAAAATTTACACATAGATTGTATCAAGAGATAAAGGCGGGTGGAAAATGGATCAGTTTAATTCCGGGACGATCGTCATTATTGCGGCATGTGTGGTGGTTTTGATCGTGGGAGCGGTGAATAGAAAGACAGATGTGATGCTGAATATTCTCATGAGGGGGATTCTGGGGACAATTGCCATTTATTTTATCAATAATGCCCTGTCAGGATTGGGGATTCCCATTGAAGTAGGGATAAATCCAGTCACTGTTTTGACATCCGGGATCATTGGATTACCGGGGCTTGCGGCACTTTACGGAATCGGATTTTACAAAATTTTGTAGATAATTAACAAAAATGATATTTATGCGTTTTGGTACTTTCAAAATGGAATCAGGTTGATTATAATGCATCTTACAACGAACCGAAACGGAGATGAAAGATTGGCAGCTTTGTGTATCTTGCTGGCGTCTGCATGTGGCTATGA
>CAMWWF010000177.1 GCA_947177885.1 uncultured Lachnospiraceae bacterium | reverse complement strand
TAACAGGACGGTGGAATGACGGAGCTTGCTATTCCCGACAGAGAAATAGGTTGGATATTTAAGGAGCAGATATAGGAATGGTTTAAAGGGGAGACTCAAAAGAATCTCAGGAAACTGGAAAGCTTTTGCAGAGCATTTGAGGAAAATGATGTTTCTGCCATTGAGGAGGGTTTTACGGCCTATCTGGGAAAAACCATCAGTATCCGCGATACAAATGTCCGGAAGGCCGGAAAGGAGAATTTTTATCATGGCATACTGCTGGGACTTTTCGGGTTCATGGATGGATGGATCGTCAGGTCCAATGCCGAGTCAGGGGAAGGGTATAGTGATATTATTGTGAAGGCCGAGGCCAGGGAAACGGGCATTGTTATCGAAATGAAATATGCGGAAAACGCCGCTTTCGAAGACGCGTGCAGGGCAGCAATGCGGCAGATCAGGGATAGAAACTATGAGGAATCACTTGTCAGGGACGGCATGAAGACAATTTACCGGTATGGTATTGCATGCTATCAGAAGCGCTGTAAAATCATATCGGGATAGATGCAGGACTCAAGTGCATCGGTGTACATTCCGCCGGGGCGGGAAGGATAAATATTGAGATCAGTGCTTGTCAGAGGCGGGCACAGAGGTGTGATCATGAGTACGGATTATAAGGATATGGGACTTACGCTGTTAAAAAAGGGACAAAAGGGCATTATACATGCCATATTCAGCCGTTTCGGGCTGATCATGCTGATGCTTGTCGTTCAGGTGTTCATTCTCTTTGGCATATTCCGGTGGTTTGCGGGATTCATACCTCATATTTTCGGGGGAACAGTGCTGTTTACCGTTATTATGGTGATCCGGCTGTTGAACAGCAGGCTCAATGCTTCATCCAAGGTTACCTGGCTCATCGTGATCATGCTCCTGCCTGTATTCGGCGTGCTGCTGTTCGGGTATACAAGGAGCGAGATCGGACACAGGGCCCTGAAAAAGTATTTCAACCGGGTCATCACAGGCACCAGAGAGAGCATACCCCAGTCGGGGGAAACCATGAAACGGCTGTCGGAGGAAGAGCCGGGTGTGGCCGCGCTGGCCCGCTATATGCGCAGGAGCGGCTGCCATCCGGTATATGAACATACGGCTGTGACCTTTTTCCCTCTGGGGGAGGACAAGTTTGAGGAGATGCTGAAGCAGCTGGAAGCGGCGGAGCACTTTATCTTCATGGAATATTTTATTGTGGATGAGGGATTGATGTGGGGCCGGGTTCTGGAGATCCTTGCAAAAAAAGCGGCGGAGGGCCTTGATGTTCGTGTCATGTATGACGGAACCTGCGAGTTTGCCCTGCTGCCCCGGGATTACCCGAAGCGTCTGCGGAAGCTGGGCATCAAATGCAAGGTGTTTGCACCGGTATCGCCCTTTATCTCCACCTACTATAATTACCGGGATCACAGGAAGATTCTGGTGATCGACGGACATACGGCTTTCAACGGAGGCGTGAACCTGGCGGATGAGTATATCAACCGGAAAGAGAAATTCGGACATTGGAAGTATACTGCCGTTATGCTAAAGGGCGAGGGAGTCAGAAGCTTTACTCTGATGTTCTTACAGATGTGTAGGATCGGCGAAAAGGCGGATGAGTATGAACGGTTTCTGGCATATCCGACGCTTCCGGTGGAAACGGCAAAGGGGTATGTCATTCCTTACGGGGACTGTCCCCTGGATGACGACAGGCTGGGAGAGAGGGTATATATGGATATCCTGAACAGAGCCCTTTCCTTTGTACATATCATGACGCCCTATCTGATCCTGGACGGCGAGATGGAGACGGCCCTGAAATTTGCCGCGGAGAGGGGTGTGGAAGTCATATTGCTGCTGCCGGGGATACCGGACAAGGAGATCCCCTATGCGCTGGCGAAGACCCACTATGCGTCCCTGTTGGATTCCGGGGTAAAGATATATGAGTACACGCCGGGCTTTGTCCATGCGAAAGTATTTGTCAGTGATCTGACGGAAGCGGTGGTGGGGACCATCAATCTGGACTACCGCAGTCTCTATCATCATTTTGAATGTGCCACCTATATGTATCATACGGACTGCATACAGGAGATCGAAGCGGATTTTCAGTCCACTCTGGCGAAATGCAGACAGGTCACAATGGAAACGGTACGCAGGGAAAAGTGGACTGTGAAGCTGACGGGGCAGGTGATGAAGGCGGTTGCGCCGTTGCTGTGAGAGGGGATGAGTTGTCACGCGCCTTTTGCGTGATAAACCTGGGACAGCCGTGTGTAGAGCGTGCTTGAAGGAAAGTAAATATGCTTCACAGAGAGGAAGGAACAAGTCAATGGATATATTGAGAATACAGGATCACAGAGAGCTTGCGGAGAAGGCGGCGCTTTGGTTTCACCGGAAGTGGGACATTCCGGAAAGCGCTTACAGAGAGAGCATGGAGGATTGTCTGAAAAATACCTCCGCTGTTCCGCAGTGGTATGTGGTCATGGAGGGGGAAGAGATCATAGCAGGTATCGGAGTGATCGAGAACGATTTTCACGACCGGAAAGACCTGACCCCCAATGTGTGTGCGGTGTATGTGGAAGAAGCATACCGCAATCGGGGGATCGCAGGGGAAATGCTCCGGTTCGTCTGTGAGGAATTTGCAGGAAACGGAATTGATACGCTTTATCTTGTCACAGATCACACTGCTTTCTATGAACGGTATGGATGGGAATTCCTGTGCATGGTGAAAGGGGCGGAGGGAGAGCTGACACGGATGTATATACACAGGGGCGCCGACCACCCTGAAATGGATACATGAGGTGACGATCGGGTATATCGGGGCATTATTGTACCGCTTTGAAATCGGAAGAAAAAACAGCAACCGTCCGAAGATGCCTGGAGCATGTACGGACGCCATGGGGCCTGAAATGGCTCTGGTCCGGGACATTATGCGGGCGGCTGCGGAACTGGAAGAAGGAGAGAAGAGATGGCTTATCAATTTTATGGTTGGGAACAGGCGACGGTTCCCGCTGTCACAGAAGAATACCGGGGAATCAGAACCCCTTTGGATCTGTACGACGCATTGTCCGGGATCTGGTGTGCGGAGACCTGTGCGCCGAGAATGAGGAAAGAGTGGTCGCCGGAAAATAAGACGCTGGGCCAGTGTTCCATTACGGCGTTTCTGGCACAGGATATTTTTGGCGGTGAGGTCCATGGGATCTTGCGGCCTGACGGGAATTATCACTGCTATAATGTGGTGGGGGAGTGTGTTTTTGATCTGACCAGCGAGCAGTTTGGAGAGGAAGTGCTTGTGTACGAGGGGAATCCGGAGCAGTCGCGGGAGATACATTTTGCCAAAGAGGAGAAGAGGCAGCGGTATGAATACCTGAAACGTGAGCTGGCTCATTTCTCACAGCCGTGATATGTCCTGGCCCGTGGTTTATCAGGTGTATTTGACAGGAACATTTTTCATCCTGATCTGGGTCTGCAGCAAAGCAGCGCTTTATCCTGACGAAAAGCAGCTGCTTTTTTGTGTGCGGTAAAAGGCGGACCGGTATCCGGTCTGTGACACGCAGAATACCGGAAAATATCTTGTGGCGGCGACAGATTTCCGCTTGACATTTCCCCAAATAGGCATAAAATAGTTCTAAAAAGAACAAAAAGGAGCAGAGAAATGATACCCTTAAATCCATGGGAACATCAAAACGCGATCAAGACCCTGTACGCAAACTGTGTGGGTGAAATCTGCGTGAAGCATGACATTACCAGAATGGAACTGGATATTCTTCTCTTTCTGGCGAACAATCCGCTCTATGACACGGCCACGGATATTGTGGAGGTCAGGTATTTGTCCAAATCACAGGTTTCCTCGTCCGTTAAACTTTTGGAGGAGAAGGGCTGTCTCAGGAGAGAATATACGCAGGATAACAAGAAGACGGCGCATCTGAGAATCTGTGAGGCTGCCGCCCCCATTATCGAGGATGGAAGAGGGGCACAGGAAAATTTCCTTGCTGTCATGCTCCGGGGATTTACGGAAAATGAGATTGAGAATATGAAACGGTACTTTGACAGAATGCAGGATAATATCAACGGTTATTTAAAGGAGTGTGAGGAATGATATTCAAATTACTGATCTGTTTTGTTGCAGGAATAGGCGCCGGGCTTGGCACGGGATTTGCGGGCATGAGCGCTGCCGCGGTGATCAGTCCCATGCTGATCACTTTTCTGGGGCTCCCGGCATATGAGGCTGTGGGCATCGCCCTGGCAAGCGACGTGCTGGCAAGCGCCGTAAGCGCGTATACCTACGGGAAAAATAAGAATCTGGACATCCGGAACGGTTCCGTGATGATGGCCGCGGTACTGCTGTTTACTCTGGTGGGAAGCTGGGTGGCGAGCAGGGTGCCGAATACCACCATGGGCAGCTTCTCCGTATTCATGACTTTGCTGCTGGGCATTAAGTTCATTGTCAAGCCTGTGATGACCACAAAGGAAGCCATGAATGAGGTCAGCGGCAGGAGGAGGATCATCCAGTCTGTTGCCTGCGGTGTCATTGTGGGATTTATCTGTGGTTTCATCGGGGCCGGCGGCGGAATGATGATGCTGCTGATCCTGACAAGCGTTCTGGGATATGAATTGAAGACGGCTGTGGGGACAAGCGTGTTCATTATGACGTTTACAGCGTTGACAGGGGCAGTGAGTCATTTTGCCATCGACGGTATGCCGGATCTGTGGTGCCTGGTTTTCTGTGTGGCATCCACACTGCTGTGGGCAAGGATCGCGGCAAGATTTGCCAACAAGGCCAGCGCCGTCACCCTGAACCGTGCCACCGGTGTGGTCCTGGCGGTTCTGGGAGCGGCGATCCTGGTAGTGAATTACGTAAAATAGCGGCGAAAGTCCGCGGTTCACATCAGTCCCGCGAACAGGGAGGCTCCCAGCACGGTCAGAAGTCCTGCCACGGCGATAGCGAGGCTGCTCATCGCGCCTTCCACTTCCCCCATCTCCATGGCTTTGGCAGTGCCAATGGCGTGGGAGGCGGTTCCCAGGGCAAGGCCTTTCGCCACGGGTTCCCGGATCCGGAATATTCTGCATAGGAACTCCGCTATTACATTTCCGAAGATTCCGGTAATGATAATGACTGCCACAGTTATGGTTTCCATGCCGCCCAGTTCCCGGGAGATGTCCATTCCTATGGCTGTGGTGATAGACTTGGGAAGCAGAGTGACATACTGCTCATGGTTCAGGCCGAATAGTTTGGAGAGCAGGAAGATGCTGAGCAGGCTTGCCAGTACGCCGGCTGTAATGCCGCCGGCCACGGCTCTGCCGTGTTTCTTTAGCAGGGTAAGCTGCTGATACAGAGGAACGGCAAGACATACCGTGGCGGGGGTCAGCAGATAGCTGATATATTGGGCGCTCTCATTGTATTGCGGATAATCCACCTGCAGGAGCAGGAGTACTGCCATGACGCAGATGGTTCCGATGAGCAGCGGATTTAAGACGGCCAGTTTAAACTTTTTCTTTAACAATAATCCTGCCTCGTATGCGGCAAGGCTGATAAATGCTCCGAAGAAAACGGAGCCGGTCAGAAATTCTTTCATGGTTTTTCCTCATTCCGGTATTATAATTTTTGCTGACGGAACTACGGTTTACGCTTCCTGGTCGGACGCGTTTGCCTTCCCGCGATTTCCTGTTCCCTTTTTTCCGGAATCTCTGCGGATCAGGAATTGTGTCACCAGTCCGGTCACCGCCATTACGATAACGGTAGTCAGCAGGGTGATCAGTATCACGGGCAGCCACATGGACCGGAGGGAAGGCCATGCGTCCAGAAGTCCCACTGCAGCAGGAATGAACATCACAGGCATGATCTCGATCAGAAATCCTGCGGTTTCCCTGACCTGTTCCAATTTCAGTATTCCGGTGCACAGAGCGGCAAGCATCAGGACAAGTCCGTAGACGCTTGCAGGGATCGGCAGCGGCAGGAGCGTATGCAATAATTCTCCAAGAAATGAAATAAACAAAATAATGCTGAACTGACGTAGATACTTCATGATAATGCCTTTCTGGTCTTCTTTATCGGATCGCGCAAAAAAGAGGTTCCGTTGTCTCCTTCTTAGACTTAAAAATCCCGGTCTGTTCACCAGCGATTTCTTGATACAGGCGGATTTCCGGCAGCCGGTTTTCCGTATTCCGGATCATATCTTTTCGGCATGTGCGACAGCGTCCGGGATTTGCTTTTATGGATTCCATGCTTTCATGAATTGTCTTTTTATATGATTTTCTGACCGATTCCTTTGCAGTCATCAACGGAGTTACAATGTCCAATTGCCGATCCGCATTCCAAAACAGTGATACTGCGCCATGATTACAAACCGATCATGGCGAGGATGGCCATTCGGCCGCTGAGTGCTATGAATATGGACTTATTTTATCATAAACA
>CAMWWF010000176.1 GCA_947177885.1 uncultured Lachnospiraceae bacterium | reverse complement strand
TCCGCACGCCGTTTTTCTCCAGATCCGCCGCCAGGTTCAGGGGAGTCTGTCCGCCAAACTGGGCGATCACACCCACAGGCTGTTCTTTCTTATAAATGCTCAGGACATCCTCCAGTGTCAGAGGCTCGAAGTAGAGCTTGTCGGAGGTATCGTAATCGGTGGAGACCGTCTCAGGATTACAGTTCACAATAATGGTCTCAAAGCCCAGCTTCTTCAGCGCCATGGAGGCATGCACACAGCAGTAGTCGAATTCAATACCCTGACCGATCCGGTTGGGGCCGCCGCCCAGGATCATCACCTTGGGCTTATCGGTGCGGATGGGGTTCTTATCCTCCCCATTGTAGGTGGAGTAATAATATGCGCTGTCAGGAGTGCCGCTGACATGAACGCCCTCCCAGGCCTCTTCCACTCCCAGGCCGATGCGGCGCTGACGAATCTCCTGTTCGGGCACATTCAGCAGAATGCTCAGGTACTTGTCCGAAAAACCGTCCTTCTTGGCTCTGGTAAGCTGTTCATCGGTGATATGGGCGCATCCCGCATCAGAATCCGCATTGACACATTTTTCGGCAGAGGACTCACGCCTGCATGCCAGGATCTCCTTCTCTTCCTCCGCCAGCTCCTTCATCTGCTCGATAAACCATGCCTTCACATGGGTGATCTCATGGATTTCCTCCACAGTGGTGCCCTTTTTCAGAGCTTCATACATGGCAAAATGACGCTCGCTGGAGGGTGTGATCAGCATCTGCAGAAGCTGTTCCTTTGATTTCTCCTCCAGTTTCGGAATCTGTCCCAGACCGTAACGCCCCGTTTCCAGAGAGCGGATGGCTTTCTGGAAAGCCTCCTTATAATTTTTACCGATGCTCATGACCTCGCCCACGGCGCGCATCTGGGTACCCAGCCTGTCCTCCACGCCCTTGAACTTTTCAAAGGCCCAACGGGCAAATTTGATCACCACATAATCCCCGCCCGGCACATATTTGTCCAACGTCCCGTACTTTCCGCATGGAATATCCTTCAACGTCAGCCCTGCCGCCAACATGGCACTGACCAGAGCGATGGGGAAACCGGTGGCCTTGGAAGCCAGTGCGGATGAGCGTGAGGTTCTGGGGTTGATCTCTATGACAATGATCCTGTCGCTGACAGGGTCATGGGCAAACTGTACATTGGTGCCGCCGATGACCTGAACGGACTCCACGATCCGGTAAGCCTGCTCCTGAAGCCTTTTCTGCAAATCTTCGGAAATGGTGAGCATGGGCGCCGCGCAGAAGGAATCACCGGTATGCACGCCCATAGGGTCGATATTCTCGATAAAGCAGACCGTGATCATCCTGCCGTCCGCATCCCGCACTACCTCCAGCTCCAGCTCTTCCCAGCCGAGAATGGATTCCTCCACCAGCACCTGCCCCACAAGGCTTGCCTGCAGACCTCTTGCGCAGACCGTGCTCAGCTCCTCCTTATTATATACCAGACCGCCGCCTGCGCCGCCCATGGTGTAGGCGGGACGCAGAACCACGGGATAGCCCAGCCTGTCCGCGATCTTCAGCGCTTCCTCCACGGTATAGGCCACCTCACTGCGGGCCATCTCAATGCCCAGCCCGTTCATGGCCTTTTTAAATTCGATCCTGTCCTCACCGCGCTCAATGGCATCCACCTGAACACCGATGACCTTTACATTATATTTTTCCAGAATGCCTGCTCCCGCCAGCTCCGCGCACAGATTCAGGCCGGACTGTCCTCCCAGATTGGGAAGCAGCGCGTCCGGGCGCTCCTTTGCAATGATCTGCTCCAGTCTTTCCTTATTCAGCGGCTCAATATATGTGACATCCGCCATCTCCGGATCCGTCATAATGGTGGCGGGATTGGAATTGACCAGTATGATCTCATATCCCAGCTTTTTCAGCGCCTTGCAGGCCTGTGTTCCGGAATAATCGAACTCGCAGGCCTGACCGATGATGATGGGGCCTGAGCCTATGATCAATACTTTATGGATATCTGTTCTCTGTGCCATGTGATAACCTCCTTAGTCATGTGTGAGTGCTCGGCTTTGCTCTCCTGTCTTTCAACGCTTCTTTACATACATCGTTTTATTTTACCATAACTTGGATAGTTTGAAAACACAGAATTTTTACTTTGCGGAAAGTGCCGGATTATTCTATTTATTGCCATATCTTGCATGGCATACTGCTGAGGGGGACAGGACAGATACCCTCCTGGGCATGGTATTGGCAGTTATCTCCTTAGAGCGTGTTATTATCCGTTACCTGATAAATCCCCTGTTCTTCGCATAGTCACAGACAAAGACGGCAAATGCGGCTATCAGCAGAATGAAAACAGACAAAACATCCCATACATCCACCACGGGCTCCCCGATCATTTTGGACAAGGTTACATTTACAGCCAGCAGGAAGGGGATCGCAGCCAGGATCGTGATCCCCCATGCCATCATCTTCCTCGTCCGCTTAAACAGTGCAAATATGATCCACAGATATATGACGGAAAACACTGACATTGCAGCCCCGATGGAAAATACCTCTCTGACCTCCACCAGTTCGCCCAGTATATACAGATACAGGAAAATAAATATACTCAGAGCCGCCAGACTTCCCGCGATCCCTCTTTTTCCCAGAATGATCACCGGAAAAGACACCACCCACGCCAATATAATGGAGCTGATGGGGATCAGCGACCATGTAAAGGTACCGGATATGGCAATATCACATATGGCGCATACCATAATCCCCGTCATGAGAGCCGCTGAAAAGAGAATGAATACGATCATGTTTTTCGAGAGATTATTTTCATCCCTTCTCTTCAGTGCGATCAGATTCTCATCTGCTTTCTTTTGGTAAGTCTCCACATTTTCCATATTTACTTTCTCCCCGCTGAACAGTTCGTTGACTGTAATCCCCAATATCTCACACAGTTCCAACATGATAGCCGAATCCGGCATGCTCTTTCCCGTCTCCCATTTGGAGACAGCCCTGTCCGTGATATTCAGCTGCTCCGCCAGCTGGGCCTGCGTCAGTTCCTTCTCCCTGCGGCACTTCGCGATAAATTGCCCGATCTCTGTCTGATCCATTTCTGTTCACCTCCGGAGCCGCCATATCATTCAAAAATCCTGTCGGCATTTCTGAGTGAAATGACGGCTCTCTCCTTTCCTTCATTTTATAAACGATATACTCTGATATTATATATACCACACATCATTCTACAACGAACTGTCGGTTGAGTGCCGCCTCAACCGATAGTTGGGAGGCAATCCCCTTATGGGATTCCAGCCATCGTAGGGTTTGCTGACATATTTCATTTGGGTGCCCGCGTGCATAAAAAGAGACCACATACCGTATCTCTACGATCCATGGTCTCCGGCTCTGTCAAATGTTTCTGATCGCTTCGAAACCACAGCAATACAGGCAGCGCCTGCAGCCGTAGCGTCACCGCCGCAAACGCTCCCTGTCATCCTCCAAGTAAAGCATCCTGTTATGATTCCAAAGCATTTTTCTTTCCTCTTTTTATGTTTCCCGGTGCTGCTGATAACGGGGTGCGCTGCGGCCCATATCCCGTTCAGCGCAAGATCTTCTCCATGCCCGTCCTGTAAGGTGTCAGCCCGCAGCTCTCATAAAACTTCTTTGCTCCGGGATTGCATTCCCACACATTCAGCGTCACATTATAGCAGCCCTGTTCTTTTGCAAATCTCAGCACATGATCATAGAGCTGTCTCCCTATATGCTGTCCCCTGAGAGACTCGTCCACACACAGATCGTCAATATAGAGCGTCTTGATGTCCGTCAGTATATTGTCATCCATATGCTGTTGGAAAACACAGAAGGCGTAACCCAACACTTTCTCCTGTTCGTCCACTTCCACGAAGATGGGCCTGCTGTCGTCCCGAATGATGGCAAGCAATTCTTCGTCCATATATTTTCTTGTATTGCTTCTGAACAGGTCCGGTCTGCCGTTATGGTGTACCATAAGCACCTGATCCAGCAGACTGTTGATCCCGCTCATGTCCTGTTCCTTTGCTCTTCTGATCTTCATGCAGGTCTCCCGTATACTTTCCATTTTATCTACTATAAAAGTCCCTGTACCATTCCGGTGCCGCGATAGGCAGCTTTCATTTATGATGAAGCACCGGGATGCACGGGAGCTTATTTCTGAACCAGCAGAGACTTTCCCGTCATCTCCCCGGGCTGTTCCTTACCCATGATCTGGATCAATGTGGGAATGATATCCGCCAGACAGCCGCCCTCGCGAAGGGCATAAGCCTCATCATAATTCACCAGAATGAAAGGCACCTGGTTGGTGGTGTGAGCGGTAAAAGGCTCTCCTGTCTCATAGTCGATGAGCTGCTCCGCATTGCCGTGGTCGGCACAGATGAACAGAGCGCCGTCCGCTTCCTTTATGGCTTCCACTGCCTTTCCCACACACTCGTCAACCGCTTCCACCGCCTTGATGGCTGCCTCCTGGACGCCGGTATGGCCTACCATGTCAGGATTTGCAAAGTTGATGATGATCACGTCATATTTATCGGAACGGATGGCCTCACAGAGCTTATCGCAGACCTCGTAAGCGCTCATCTGGGGCTTCAGGTCATAGGTCGCCACATCCTTGGGAGAATTCACAAGGACTCTGTCCTCTCCCTCGTTGGGCTCCTCCACGCCGCCGTTGAAAAAGAAGGTGACATGAGCATATTTCTCCGTCTCGGCAATGCGCGCCTGCTTCATATGGTTTGCAGCCAGCCACTCGCCGAATGTATTGGTGACAGCCACCTTGTGGAACGCCACTTCCTTATTGGGGATCGTAGGATCATAATCGGAGAAGCATACAAAAGTGATATTCTTTCTCGCTCCCCTGTCAAAGCCCTTAAAATCGTCATCACAGAAAGCTCTGGTAATCTCTCGCGCGCGGTCGGGACGGAAGTTAAAGAAGATGATGGAATCCCCATCCTGAACCGTAGCCACCGGCTTGCCGTTGTCCAGCGCAAGGGTAGGCTTTACGAACTCATCCGTCTCTTCCCTGTCATAAGACTGTTGGATTCCGCAGATACCGCAGTTGGCGGTAAGTCCCTCTCCCTTTGTCATGGCATCGTATGCCAGCTTCACGCGATCCCAGTTGTTATCCCTGTCCATCACATAATAACGGCCCATAACAGAAGCGATACGGCCCACGCCGATCTTTTCCATCTCCGCGGTCAGCGCCTCCGCAAACCCCTTACCGCTGGCAGGGGGCGTGTCGCGTCCGTCCAGGAAGCAGTGCACATACACCTTCTCCAGGCCGTTTCTCTTCGCCAGCTCCAACAGACCGTACAGATGTGTGTTATGGCTGTGCACGCCGCCGTCGGACAACAGTCCCATCAGATGCAGGGCACTGTTATTCTTCTTACAATTCTCCACCGCTTTCAGCAGTGCGGGATTTTCAAAAAAGGTTCCGTCCTGGATCTCCTTTGTGATCCTGGTCAGTTCCTGATATACGATGCGCCCTGCGCCCATATTCAGGTGTCCCACCTCGGAATTTCCCATCTGTCCGTCGGGAAGTCCCACCGCCATGCCGCTGGCATTACCCCTGACAAAGGGATATTCCTTCATCAGTTTGTCCATCACCGGTGTCTTCGCCTGGGCCACCGCATTGCCCTCGGTCTTCTCATTGAGGCCGTAGCCGTCAAGAATCATTAATACTACAGGTTTCTTGCTCATAATTCTCTCCTTATCTTTTATATAGCCTCTCGAGATCTTCTCGCAAAATCAGACACAAAGAAATCCGAGAGTCTATTTATATGGTTGCTTACTTACTTTCTTTCCTTCTTCCGTCATACCGTCAACGGTGGCATGCACACTGTTCCGGAAACAGGATCGCAGTTAAGGCAGGATCCGCCCATGGAACTTTCTGTAAAGATCACAATGTCCAGTCCTGAGATTCGATCCCCAGAAACTTTTTATCCCGAAAACCAATGCAGATACCGTGCTCCTCATCGCACCGGTAGAAAAGACCTCCACTTCTGTCTCTCTGCCGAAAAGACTGATCGTTATGGTATCGCTGCTGTTCAAAGCCCTGATCATTACAGTTCCCTTCCTTTCCCTCCCGGTTCCGTCTCTGCTCTGCACTCCTTCCCATGTATCTTCCGGTACATGGCGTATCCGTTCCGAGTCAGTTTACAAACCTCTTTTATCGATAATAACAGCAGTTTCTCGATCTGAACACGCCTGAAAAAGCATTCCATTGGGGAAGCATTTTCCAAACACACCCTAAATATTATACACTTAAAACAATTCTCTTGCAATACTTTGGCAACTGCAAGTCACCCAAAATATCCGCAAAATAAACCTTTCCGCCATTCCATTCATAAATTGAAAGCACGCACGTTTTCACAGCTGATCGGAGAATTTTTCCGGCAGTTTATTTCTGTCAGGTGTTCCCTGTTTCAACGTAAAA
>CAMWWF010000175.1 GCA_947177885.1 uncultured Lachnospiraceae bacterium | reverse complement strand
ACTGATCTCATAAAATCCCCGATCTCGTAAATCTCTGTTCCGCAGAACCTTTATTCCTGCAAATTTTTATTTCCAAAAAGGCTGTTTTTATGTTTTCATTCTTCCATTCCGAAATCGATGGTGCGGTTGAATCTGTCGCAGCCTTCCACACGGACTTTCACCGGCATACCCAGTTTAAAGGTCCGTCCTGTGGCTTCTCCCACCATCTCATACTTGCTCTCGTCATAGTAATAATAATCGCCGGGAAGCTTGGAGACATGGATCAGACCTTCCACCGTGTTGGGCAGCTCCACATAGATCCCCCAGCTTGTGACACCGGATATCACACCCTCAAAGCACTCGTCCAGGTGATCCTCCATGTACTCCACCTTTTTCAGTTTATCCGTCTCCCGCTCCGCCTCGTCGGCGCGCCGCTCTGTCACGGAGGAATGCTTCGCCACCTCCGGCAGAATCCCCCGGTAATGCAGGATCCGCTCCTCTCCGAGCCTTCCCCGCAGCTGATCTTTGATAATGCGGTGGATCTGCAGATCAGGATACCGTCTGATTGGTGAAGTAAAATGACAGTAATACTGACAGGCCAGACCAAAGTGCCCCGTACATTCTATGCTGTACTTTGCCTGTTTCATACTGCGCAGCGCCAGTCTGCTGATCATGGCTTCCTCCGGTGTTCCCTCTATCTTCGCGAGAAGCTTCTGGATCTCCTTGGGATGGATCTCCTCGCTGCTCACTTTCGCCTTTGCCTTCCCGATGGATTTCATATAGTAACCGAAGTTGTTGATGAAAGTAGACAGCTTTAGAATTTTATCCTCGTCCGGAACATCATGGACGCGGTACACAAAGGGCAGTTCCATCCAGTAAAAATGCTGTGCCACCGTCTCATTGGCCGCCAGCATGAAATCCTCTATCAGATCCGTAGCGACATTTCTCTCATAGGGCTTTATATCAATGGGATGTCCCTCTTTATCCAGTACGATCTTACACTCCGGAAAATCAAAGTCGACAGTCCCACGTTTTCTGCGCCTCTGCCGAAGCAGTGCGGACAACTCCTTCATCTGCAGGAACATGGGATACAGTTCCGCATATTGCCGGTACTCTGCCTCTCTCTCCACAAGCGTCCCGTCCTCCAGCATAGCCCTCACCTGATTGTAGGACATCCGTCTGTCCACCCGGATAACAGACTCACAGATCTCATAATCCGTGATCTCTCCCCGTCTGTCAACAGTCATCAGACAGCTCAGGGCAAGTCTGTCCGCCCCGGCGTTCAGAGAACAGATTCCGTTGGAAAGCGCATGGGGCAGCATAGGGATCACCCTGTCCACCAGATACACGCTGGTTCCCCGCTTGAGCGCCTCCCTGTCCGAAGCGGAATTCTCCTGAACATAATTGGTAACATCCGCAATGTGGACACCCAAATGATATTTTTCCCCGTCAAAGGACAGACTGACCGCATCATCCAGATCCTTGGCATCCTCCCCATCGATCGTAACCATCTGAATCTCCCGCAGATCCCGTCTTCCTTCACAATCCGCCGCCGAGACCTCCTGGGAGATCCTTCCCACCTGATTCATGATCTTTTCGGAAAATTCCACCGGCAGTTCATAGCCCCTGACAATGGACATGATATCCACCCCGGGATCGTTGAGATGTCCGAGGATCTCCACAACTTTCCCCTCAGGATTCCTCTGACCGGTTCCGTAATCCGTGATCTCCACGACTACCTTATGCCCGCTCACCGCTCCTCCAGAACGCTCTTTGGGGACAAAGATATCCTGCGCCAGCTTCCCGTTATCCGGTATCACAAAACCGTAATTATCTCTGTTTCTCTCGTAGGTACCCACCACCTGTGTCATTCCCCTGGCGATGATCTTGATAACCTGCGCCTCCTGCCGTCTTCCGGAATGTCCGGGAAGCAGCGTCACCTGGACCGTATCCTTATGGAACGCGCCCCCCGTCCTGTCCTCCGGAATGAACAGATCCTCTTCCCGTCCCTCTATCTCCACAAACCCAAAGCCTTTGGCGCTACTGATATAAGTTCCCGTCAGCACACTGCCGTTGGATTTCATGTACTTTCCCTTTACGGTGAGCATCAGCTTTCCCTCGGTGAGAAGCTCCTGAAGTACCGCTCTGAGCGCCTCCCTGTCCTCCTTCGAGACCTGCAGAAAAGACGCCAGTTCCTTTTCCTTCATGGGAACATAGAGAGGGTCGTTTACCAGATCGCAGATCACTTTCTTCCTCTTATCCAATTGATCCAAATCAATAACCATACCTTTCCGCTTCAATTGCCGATTATGGCAATTGGGGCCGTTCACAGCAATCTGTCCGCATCCGCCTGACCAATACCCTGTACGGCAGAGTCGTTCCGCCCGCATTTCATCCGTAAAGGCTCACGCACTTTCGGCATATTGCTGTTTTTATAAAAAAACACCCTCGTGACAGCCACAAGAGTGTTTCCCAGTATCCTAACTTAAAATACATTCAGATTCAGTATTGCCGCAATGACCATAAATAATACAGCCAGAACCTTCGTCAGCTTTACCAGAAGTCCTTCCATGGAGCGTCCCTTATTCTTGCCCCAGTAGGTTTCCGCCGCTCCGCCGATGGAGCCTAAGCCTGCTGACTTGCCTTCCTGCATCAATACCAACACCGTGAGTGCTATACATACCAATATAAAAATTATCGTTATGAACGTTCTCAATGCTCCCATTTCACACCTCCTAATGTCAAGCAGATATCATGTTACCATAAATGGTACAAAAAGGCAAGTACTTTCGCAAAAGTTGCCTGAAAACAGAAACCCGGCCGCTCACGCAGCCGGGTCATCTCCAAACGGATTTTTTATTTTATTTATCTGCCAAACTGACAGTCATTGTTACCGGACTCGGTAGTCCACATCTCCAGCATGTTGATAGGATCACTGAAATCTGCAAGCCAGCCGTTACGGGCGATATCGTAATTGCCTTCCTTTCTCTCATTCAGGAATACTGCCCAATCAATGCTGTTGATGGTCATATTCACACCGATCACTGAGAAGTCCTGCTGAAGCGCTTCAGCGATGGCAATATGACCGGAGGTGTTGTTGGTCAGATACTCAAAGGAAATGGGAGTCTCTGCGGAAAGCACACCGTTCTCAAACTTGTAGCCTGCAAACTCAAGCAGTGCGATCGCCTCATCTACGTTAGCCTGGGACCATACGGGATCAAAGTAACCTACGTTAGCCTCATCCTCAAAAGTATAGTCAGCGTCATTCTCCTTGAACACGCCGCCGTTACCGTCAGCCATACCGATGGGAATAAAGGTATTTGCAGGCTTCTGTCCGGTCTGTCCGATATTCTCGCAGATATAGTCACGGTCAGCCAGCAGAGCAAAAGCTTTTCTCATCGCATTAGCCTGTGCTGTCGTCTTGCCGTCAAACAGAGGGCTGTTCACATTGAAGCTTACATAATAAGTTCCCAGCTGATCTACAATGTAGAACTCAGGATTGCTCAGCAGCGCCTGGATCTCATCCGTGGGAACAGTATCGATAAAGTCAAGGTTACCCGCATTGTATGCAGCGTAAATTGCGGTATCATCATCACTGAGCATGAACTGCAGTGTCTCGATCTCCACCTCGTCCGCTCTGTGATAGTTAGGGTTCTTCACATAAGTCATGCTCTCGTCATGGGTCCATGCGGACAGAGTGTAAGCGCCGTTTGTGATGAAGCCTGCCTCCTGCGCCCATGCGCCGGGATTGGTCTGCCAGTCAGCCGCACCTTCCACCTCGGACTGCTTTACAGGGAAGTAGGTAGGGAATGCCAGCAGCTCGTTGAAGTACGCACAGGGTGCAACCAGCTCAATGGTCAGTGTCTGTGCATCCTCGCTTGCAGTCACCTTCAGAGAACCGTCATCGTTTCTTGCCACGATATCAAACATATAGCCGTAGTCGGAAGCGGTTTCGGGAGCAATGGCACGGTTCCACGCATAAATAAAATCATTTGCGTTCAGTTCGGAACCGTCGGACCATTTCAGATCAGGAAGCAGGGTAAGAGTATAAGTCATACCGTCCTCGCTGATCTGCTCGTCAGCTGCCAGATCGGGAACCGCATTGCAGTCATCGTCATAGGTATACAGACCTGCAAAGCTGTTCACTGCCAGACATGCGCCGTCTACGGAGCTGTTCAAAGCGGGATCAAGCTTGTCAGGTTCACTGCCCAGATTCAGTCTCAGGGTATCGCCGTTGGTCTTGGCGAACATGAAGAACTTGTAACCAAACAGATTGGAATAGACATTTGAAACATAGTCCTTCTGCATGTAAACATCATTATAATAATAGAGGGGAAGGAGCGCTCCGGTATTCATGAGCATATCCTCCGCCTGATGCATCAGCGCCTCACGCTCTGCAAAATCGGTAGTGGTTCTGATCGTAGTGATCAGTTCGTCGTAGGTTCCCCAGTCGTGAGGATCCACTGTAAATACCTCATTGTAATCAACTTCGGAAGTCTGTCCGTCGGAAGTCTGTCCGTCGGACGCCTGTGATCCGGAATCCTGTGCCACGGAAGACTGATCATCCGAACTGAGGGGGGTACTTGCATTATTGTCGCCGCCGCATCCGGTCAGAACACCGAGTGACAATGCAAACGCCATAGAAACTGCAGTAAATTTCTTCATAATAATTTCCTCCTTATTTTTTCCCGTTTGGATCTATATAATATCAAATGTCACCATTTGGTATTAACCGTTACTTGGTACTAACTGTTACTAATATTGACTGTTATTGCCGTCAGCAATAAATGGAAATATTCCACAGGTCCGCTGCTCAGGGACATGACTGTCCGGTAAACGGAATCTTTGTAAGCGCAGCCGCCTTTTGAACATTGCCACTCCATGAGTATAACCACTCACGAATAAATTGTCTATGAGTAAAATTAGCCAAAAATATAAAATTAAAATCCCAAAAAGATACCTATAGATGCATAACAGGCGCTTACCGGTTAAAACATGCCACCTGACTTCCGTTTTCTCTCACTGTCAGAGCGGGACATTCCTGTGCACACTTCTCCGTAGCGAAACGGCAGCGGGTACGGAACGCACAGCCCGTAGGCATATTCATGGGACTGGGCACATCACCGGAGAGCACGATCCTCTGGCTCTGCTTTGCCGCAATCGGATCAGGTATGGGCACCGCGCTGAGAAGCGACTGGGTGTAAGGATGCTGAGGATTATCATACACCTCGTCCGCATCGCCGATCTCCACCACTCTTCCCAGATACATAACGGCAATCCTGTTGGAGATATGTCTCACCACCAGCAGATCATGGGCAATAAACAGATATGCCACCCCCAGCTTCTGCTGCAGATCCTCAAACATATTGATGACCTGTGCCTGAATGGATACGTCCAGTGCACTGACCGCCTCATCGCAGACAATGAACTTGGGGTCCACCGCCAGCGCCCTGGCAATACCGATACGCTGTCTCTGTCCGCCTGAAAACTCATGAGCATAGCGGGTTGCGTGCTCCGCATTCAGTCCCACCAGTTCCATAAGCCCCAGGATCTTGTCACGGCGCTCCTGCTTACTGCTGTAAAGCTTGTGCACATCCAGAGGTTCGCCGATAATATCCTCCACCGTCATACGGGGATTCAATGAGGAATAGGGATCCTGGAACACCATCTGCATATGCTTGCGGTGCTCATGCATATTGGCGGCTGTGATCTCCTCTCCCATATACTTAATGGAGCCGCCGGTAGGCTCGTATAATCTCAATATGGTACGTCCCACGGTAGTCTTGCCGCATCCCGACTCTCCTACCAGCCCCAGTGTCTCACCGGGCCTGATGTTAAAGGACACACCGTCCACCGCCTTTAAGGGAGTCGTCTTGAAAAAGCCTGTCTTTATGGGGAAGTATTGTTTTAAGTCTTCCACTTCAACCAGGTATTCGCTACTCATTTTCCGCACCTCCTGTCTCTTCCATCTGTTTCTTATATGTCAACCAACAGGAAGCATAATGCCCGTCCGGCATCTGCACCTGAGGAGGTACTTCCGTCAGACAGATCTTCATGGCTTCGTCACATCTTGTACAGAACGCGCAGCCCTTGGGCAGATTCAGGAGATTGATGGGGGTGCCGGCGATGGGCACCAGTCTCTCCTTGCCTCCGTCGGCCTTGGGGATGGAACGGAGAAGCCCTTTTGTATACTCATGTCCCGAACGATAGAAAATATCCTCGGCAGTTCCCCGCTCACAGACACGTCCTCCGTACATGACAATGATCTCGTCACACATGCTGGCTATGACACCCAGATCATGGGTTACCATGATGATCGCCATACCCATCTTCTTCTGCAGCTCCTGCATCAGCTCCAGGATCTGCGCCTGAATGGTAACATCCAGCGCCGTGGTAGGTTCATCCGCGATCAGGATATCCGGTTCACAGGCCAGCGCCATGGCGATCATCACTCTCTGCCGCATACCGCCGGACAGCTCATGGGGATAT
>CAMWWF010000174.1 GCA_947177885.1 uncultured Lachnospiraceae bacterium | reverse complement strand
TAAAAATAACTTGCATACGAAGGCGTACAATGATTAATGGATGACAAATAGTACTCAACCGCATAACCCCAGTAAAATTCATTATGTATTTGATTTATCACCTCATCTATTACTGCAAGAAGAGGTGCAATATTATAATTCTTATTATAAAAACAGTTCAGATGCTCTATCAGCAATTCCGTATTAAGGTTTCCTGCACCTTTCCCCATACCCATGATCGAGCTGTCTAGGATAAGACAGCGATTTGTTCCTGACAATTTTCTTTATGAAAAGCCATACGAATGCCGTCAATACCATTATCCGATTTCGGATTTAACTTGTCAACATCAAACTTGCCATAATCAATCATCGCGACATAAGACGTTTCTGGTTTCTTTTCGTGTAAGACACTGCTTGAGATCACAGTCTCGTCAATATACTGTGTCCGTCCATTTTCAGATCCGTTCTCTTCATCTATATATCCGAGCTCAATAATATCTACACCTGCCGCCTCCTGTGCTGCCAGTATTTTTCATTTTCAGCATGGAAAACTTTGCCATCATCAGAACTCCGCCCTCCCGTTTATCGCTCCTTCAATAAAGGCAACCGCACTCTCTATCGGCTTAATACCTTTTTCGCAGATGATGCGGCTCTTTTATATTCATTTTGCTTAAGAAGTCTTTTATATAACGCCTTGACCCGTCTGAAAAAAGTGTGATAGACTTGTACCAAAAACACCGCCATAATCTGAACGGAGGATACTATTATGAAATCTCTATTTGATCTGCTGCGAAAAAATATATTCCTATATCTGTCCATAATCTCCCTGTTCACTGCCTGTGCAGCAGATAATGCATCACCGGCGGATACGGCGAATCTCTCTTCATCAGACCTCCGCATTGCACAGGAAGCTTCCGACACCGCTGGCTCTACGCCATTCAATGACCCGCTGTCAGAGTCCCAAAGTATTGCAGACTCTCAGAATGCTGCAGGATCTCAAGATATTGCGGACTCTCAGGATGTTGCAGGGGCTCAAGGCATTGCAGACTCCCAGGGTGAAGCAGGGCCTCAAGGCATCACGGACTCCCGGAGCGCTGCCGCTCCCGCATCCGCATCCGCGCTGTCCGAATTGCAGGTCCATTTCATTGATGTGGGCCAGGGAGACGCCACTCTTATCATATGCGGAAACGACTCCATGCTGATCGACGCAGGCGACAATAACAAGGGAACCGCTGTCCAATTGTATCTGCAGAAACAGGGGATTGAAGATCTGACTTACCTGATAGGTACCCATCCCGATTCCGACCATATCGGCGGACTGGATGTCATCATGACAAAATTTGACTGCGGCACAGTCATCATGCCTGATGTCGCTTCGGATACGGCAACCTACCGCGATGTGATCGATACGATGACATACAGGAACTATAAGAACACACTTCCGCAGGTGGGTGACATTTACAGCCTGGGAGATGCGGAATTTACAATTATCGCTCCCAACGATGAATATTCTGACGATAACAACTCTTCTGTGGGAATTCGCCTCGCACATGGAAATAATGTCTTTCTGTTCACCGGGGACGCAGAAGCGGAGGCGGAAACGGATATTTTACAGAACGGTATTGATCTGAGGGCAGACGTATTGCACGTGGGCCACCATGGCAGCGACACATCCGGCAGTCAGGATTTTATCGACAAAGTGTCGCCCACATACGCCGTGATCAGCTGCGGAACGGATAACCCCTACGGTCATCCCCACGAACAGACACTGACTACCTTAAAAGAACATGGCATACAGATTTTCAGAACGGACACGCAGGGCAGCATCGTGGCTGTAAGCAATGGAGAATCCATAACCTGGAACATGGAACCCTCCCAAAACTGGAATGCAGGTACAAAGGCAGGCTCTGATACTTCTTCTGCCTCCGAATCGCAGTCTGAAACAGCTTTGGAGGAAACACCGGGTCCGGCAGAATACTCTTCTTCCCCGGAAGCCGCCGCTCCCCAAACGGTGCCGCAGGCGGAACCGGAAGTGTCGGCTCCTGAGACCAATGCCATAACCTATGTGCTGAACCGCAATACAGGCAAATTCCACTACCCGGACTGCCGCAGTGTGAAGACCATAAAGGATTCCAACCGGGAAGATACCACCATGTCCAGGGAGGAAGTCATTGCGGCGGGATATGTTCCCTGTAAAAACTGTAATCCCTGACCCGGACAAGCCGAAAGCAGAATCATGGAGAGCTTCGGGCTGCCGTCATTCCTCACAAAACAGGACAAAATATCATTTGCCATAAACGCGGGAGCAAACAGTAAGATGACCTTCAAATATGTCTTTGTCATTCCATACACTTCCCCGTCGGCACCCAGTGTCCGGGCAAGCTGACCTGCAAAACAGATCCCTGCCAGCATAAATGCGGACGCCAGAACAACCGCCGCGCACAATGCGTTGGAAAACACCATATTCCCTCTCCGCTCTTCTCCCTGTCCTCTTAGGATGGAATATTTTGTAGCGCCGCCCATTCCCAGCATAAGACCACAGCCGTGGACAAAGCTGTAGACCGGGATTGCCAGATTCAGAGCTGTCAGACCGTCCGCCCCCAGTCCTCCGGCCACAAAGAAAGTATCCGCCAGAATATAGCAGGACAGACCGATCATCCCACATACATTCAAGGAAACATACTGTAAAAATTCCTTAAAAAGTGCCTTTCTCTTCACATTCATACCTCCATACAAAAAGCGCCAAACCTTTCCGTCTTCCAGTACAACCGATACCGGGTTGTACTTTGACCTGACGACGGAAAGTCTGACGCTCCTTCTCTTTACCCGGTGGCAAAGAGTCACGTTTTTACATATGACTTCTCATTATACACAAGAGTCGTATAAAAGACAATCCTGTTTTTCAAAGTCTCTTTCCCCTTACCTTTCCTGCAGATATATCCTGGCCTCATAGGGACGCAGAACCGTTGTCCGGTCCGTATCCTTATAATTGCTGATCAGCAGCTTCATAGCGCCATACGGCTCCTCCAGAGGGCAGCTTACCGTCCGGTCATAGAAATTGCAGACCACAAGGAGCCGGGAATCCTCATTTTCCCTGGTGTAGGCAAAGATATTCTCATCCTCCTCCAGCAGCATCCGGAAAGCGCCGTCCACAAACACGGGATATTCCTTGCGGAAGCGGATCAGCTTTTGATAGCAGCAGAAAACGGAATCCTCGTCCTCCATCTGCAGGGCGGCATTGATCTCTCTGTAATTGGGATTGACCCTGATCCAGGGGATCCCTTCCGTAAATCCCGCGTTTTCATCCCCGCTCCACTGCATCGGTGTCCTCGCGTTATCCCGACTCTTCGCATGGAGGGAGCGCAGAATCTCCGTCTCCGTATAGCCCTTTTCCAGACGCTCCTTATAGAGATTCAGGGTTTCAATATCCCGGTATTCCTCTATCCCGTATGCCGCATTGGTCATTCCCAGTTCCTCGCCCTGATAGATATAGGGCGTCCCCTGCATCCCGTGTAAAAGGATCGCCAGCATTTTCGCCGACTCCACCCTGTACTCTCCGTCATTTCCCCAACGGGAGACAATTCTGGGCAGATCGTGATTGTTCCAGAAAAGGCTGTTCCATCCCTTGCCGCGCAGCTCCGTCTGCCAGCGTCCGAATACCTCTTTCAGCTTTCCGAAGGGCAGGGGCGCCAGATCCCATTTCTCCTTCCCTTCCATCTGGTCCAGACAGATGTGTTCAAACTGGAACACCATGGACAGCTCGCTGCCGTCCGGATCACTGTACAGCTTCGCAAGCTCCGTGGTGGCTCCCCAGGTCTCCCCCACAGTGACCAGATCCGCCTTCCGGAAAGTCTCCCGGCTCAGCTCCCGCAGGAATTCATGAAGCCTCGGCCCATTGTTTGTGATCCCCTTATCCGGTTCCTTGGCTATCTGGTCGATCACATCCAGCCGAAATCCTCCCACGCCCCTGGCGATCCACCAGTTGATCATATCGTAGATCTCCTGACGCAGTTTGGGATTTTCCCAGTTTAGATCCGGCTGCTTTACGGAAAACTGATGAAAATAATACTGCCGCACCTCCGGAACCCATTCCCACGCCGGTCCGCCGAAAGCCGCCCGCATGTCATTGGGAAGAGTCCCCTCTTCGCCGTCCCTCCAGACATAATAATCGTGATAAGGGTTTTCCCGGCTCTTTCTCGCCTCCCGGAACCAGGGGTGCTCATCCGAAGAATGGTTCAGCACCAGATCCATGATGATCCGGATCTTATGCTTCCCCGCTTCCCGGATCAGCTCTTCCATATCCTCCAGCGTGCCAAACATGGGATCAATGTCCCGATAATCGGAAATGTCATATCCGTTGTCATCCTGCGGGGATCTGCATACCGGGGAAAGCCAGATGGCGTCTATCCCCAGCTTCTCCAGATAATCCAGTCTGGAAATGATACCCTGTAAATCCCCTATGCCGTCCTTATTGCTGTCCGCAAAGCTGCGGGGATAGATCTGATAAATGACTGCTCTCTTCCACCACTTGTTCTCACTCACTCTGTGTTCCTCCTGTTCTTCCGATAGACTTTCAGAATCTCGTGCCTGATTTTGCGAAATGATTTTTTGTTGGTTGTGCATAAATTTATGTCAGATAAGTGTATCTTTACACAAGGCGTATCCCGGACGTGGAACGTACGTTGATTCATTATGCGTGCAACCGGCGGAAAATCGGCCGCAAAGGCAGAGAATCATTTTTGAATCAAAACTGTGTGCACGCACTCATTGCTTTGTGATGACCGCCACAGCACAGGGCATTCTTCCGTCAACAACGGAATAGTTTACATTAAAATACCCTGCATCCGGGAGCAATATACCGGCTGATGGCGCCCGTGCCGCAGGCACATTCCAGAACCGCATCATTCTGCTCCATCTCTTCCGCCACTCTTTTTCCAAGATTCCGATACACTCTGCCATTATACACCGTTTCAAAGAAATCATATAATCCGGACACCTTATCCCAGAACATAACTGTCTTCTCCTTTCAAATTCCCCTTGCGAAACCAGAGCTCCATCCTGTAAATGAACATCATCAAACGGATGTTGCCTTCTGCAATATCTCAAATCTTCTTTTCCCGATATTCTGCCTTTCAAGGCGTTTCCATCTGTCATAGCTGATCCTCTGCATCTTATCCATGCAGACGGCTAAAATGGTTTTTTTATGTGCGATAAGCCACCGCTGCTCTAACATACTGTCCAATGAATGCCCTTCACCATCAGAAAGTCCTTCATCATTGTCCCACCGGACAAGATTCCCATAGGGAACATCCGTGAAAATGATATCCGGCATCACCTTCGGAAGAGCCTTTGTACTGTCCGCCCTGAGAATTTCTGCCGCCATATCCTGAGCAAGCATATTTCTTAATTTATCGCAGCTGTGCAGCGCTTCCAAATGTGAACTCTTTCCGTATTCGTCAAATAGCTGCCGAATTTCCGCCTGTCTTCTGTCCATCCCCTCATCCGTCAATAAAGCGGCATTTTTCTTCGCATAAAGTATCATGCTCTCATCTATATCGCTGCCGTATATTTACCTGATATCTCTGTTATGGAAAAATCCGAGCACGGTAAGCGCATAGCCGCCGCCACAGCAGGGATCATATATGGCAATATCCTTCCTGTCCTCCATGTAACTCTGCGCTCTGCCATAGATCTCCAGCAACAGACGAACGGGAAAGTTCGGAATTCCTTTTCCGCCATAGAGAACGCGCCCGCTTGCAAAGTCTTCAAAGTTGTCATTATTACAATATAAGTATTCCATCTGAAATCCATGATCCCTTTCAGTGCTTTTCATGCTCAGTCAGCCATGCCAGAACCGCTTCCGCCGCCTCGGAAATCGTTTTTCCTTCTGTATCCAATGTCTCGAATCTCACTTCCCCGATCTGCTCATGTGTCCTGAAGAAGCTATTATACTCCACAGAGCTGCCGATCCATCTGTCATCCGTAATATGACGTCCTTCCGTCATTCGTCTGCGAAGGCTCTCTTCACTGCAGACCAGCGCCAGCACATAGATGGCGCTGAAAAAGCGGCAGTGATATGTTCGGGGAAGCTTGTCAATATTTCCCGCCATTGTCCATAACACCGGCTTCCCACACTGCATAATATTCTTTGACAGGCTCTCCACCTGCTCCACCTGCGCAAAATAGTCTTTCTCCGTATCATGGGGCATGATATTGTAAAACAGATCCGCATCCAGTACCACAAAGTCTCTGGTGCGCTTTTGGATCTCCCCGGCTGTGACCGTTTTTCCGATCCCGCTGCAGCCGGTAAGGATATAGAGCGGCTTCTTTACAAAGCTCCATCTCTCTCCGCAGTCCGGACATACAATGACATTTTCATCGACCTCCTTATTCCATCTATGACTTCCGCATTTGGGACATATTGCGATCATACAGAACCCCCCTTCCAATGATCTGATTTCGCCAGACAATCTCCTGCCGTCAGTCCGGAGCGTGTTGAGTGAAAACAACACAGTCCGACAG
>CAMWWF010000173.1 GCA_947177885.1 uncultured Lachnospiraceae bacterium | reverse complement strand
TCTGGGAGACCTCCATGTTATGGGTCAGACGGGTCCGGTAATGATCCCCCTCCGGCGACAGAAATCCCTGTGTCTTGTCCTTCAATCGCCGAAAAGCCTTACAGTGCAATATCTTGTCCCTGTCCCGCTGGAATGAGGGACGGATATCACACTCTATCTCCGGTCTGCTCCTTCCCTTCGAATTCATACTGAGTGAAGCATAAGGACTCAGATACTCCTTCTCCCTCTGCTCCAGGTTTTCTCTAATTGTCATGTCTGCCTCTTTTCTGACGCTGTCTGCGCCACGAGGAACAGCCCTGAAATATATTTCGCGCTTTATTCTGCGACTGTCCCTAAGCAGGAAACCATTCTCCTATTATAAATATTCTGCATCGGGATAGAAATTCCTTCTTTCTATTTTATTTTTCTTTGCGGCACAAACAACAGGCACAAGTCCGGGAAGAACAATGCTCCTGCGTTCTTCCGCGTGTAAGCACACTAAAAATTCTTTACGGGCGCACTTTGACCGTTTCGAATTTCTTTACACGCTGTCAGCGGCAGATATCGTAAATAAATTCCGCGTTTTTATCCATGGCATCCCGCGCCGCCTTCACAGGGGACATCTGAAATACATGCCACATCCCCGGATAGATATCCATCCGCACAGACACATTCACATCTACAAACGCCTGATGAAGCCGCGTGGAATCGCTCAGCAGTATCTCATTTTCCCCCACCTGGATATAGGTGGGCGGAAATCCGGTAAAGTCACCGAACAGGGGGGATATCAGCGGATCCTTTAAGTCCCGGTCTTTGACGTAAGCCAGGATCATGCGGTCTATGTATTCTTTGTCCAGAACGGGATCCACAGCCGCTTTGGTCCCAAAGGATTCCCCGGAGGAAGTAAGATCGGTCCAGGGGGACATCAGGGCAAGTCCTCTTGGCAGCAGGCGTCCCTCCCCTTTCAGCTTCAGCACCAGCGCAAGGGCAAGGTTACCGCCTGCGGAATCTCCCGTGAGGATGATATCCCTTGCTCCATACCCCAGAAGCATCAGATAATTCCACACCTTCATGGCATCCTCCAGAGCTGCGGGACAGGGATATTCCGGCGCCAGCCTGTAGTCAAAGCAGAGCACATCCATGGAGGTGGACATGGCAAGCTTGGAAGTCAGCGTCCTCGCGTACATACTGCTTCCGGTAGAATACCCGCCCCCGTGACAGTGCAGGATCACATACTTTTTCATATGGGCGCGATTGACGCTGATCCACTCGCCATACATACCGTCGATATCGATCTCGCGGTACTGTATATCCTTTGAATTGCTTAAGATCGCTCCAATGTAATCCTGAGACTGTCTGTGCTTTTCAATATCGGGATTCTCCACCAGACCGTGAACTCTTTTGATCAGCTGCATTAAATTTTGATTCCGTTTCTCATCCATGTTTTCATTCCCCCGCTTATCAATCTGTAATAACAGAGCCGGCCCTGAAGTCACTGTTTCTCTTCATGTCCGACTCTCCTTCTTTTCATTCACCTGATACTTCTTTCCCGGGCCCATACATCTGAACCCTGTCACACGAATCTTACCCACTCTGCGCAGCCGGTGTCTGCGCGTGTCATAAGTGTAATCTCTTATACAGCGCGTGTCTCAGTCTGCTGCGGGACAGCATGGTAATAAACGCAATATCCAGAATGCCGCACACAGTCAGCACTACCGCCGACCAACTCAGCACAATATCATTCCCCAGATAGCGGTCGATCAGTATCTCGATCCCCATACATAACAGTCCCACCGCCGTAACCGATTCCAGACATCCCACCAGAAAGGCATAGGGCAGCTTTCTGACACATACTGTGAAGAGTTCCGCAATGACCGTCACCAGCACAGTGATCGGCAGTCCCAGCCCGAAATACCATCCGCAGCTTCCCACCAGGTAAGTCAGCATATAAAGGTAGGCCGCCACTGCCACACCGTCCAGAAACAGGGACACATAGACGGGCTGTCTCTTAAAGATGATCACAGGGATCAGAATGACCCACAGGACAACACAGACGCCTCCTACTGCCAATGACCAAAGGGATCCTCGAAAACTCAATGCATTCAGCGCTCCGCAGATGGCGCCCGTGGCAGCCAGAATAGCAGTAAGAAGGATTCCTATATCCTTTCTTTTCACAGTCTCCACCTGTCCCCTCTCGCTGGGAAAGGGAGCCTGCACATCTTCCGCTTTTTTCAACTCGTTCGGGTTGATCACAACCGTATTGCAAAGGGGACACTTTCCCGCATCCGCCTGTAATTCCACACCACAATTCACACAATATGACATAAAGTATCCGACCTCCTTCTCTGTGCTTTCCATATAATAATATGAATCCGCATCTCCTTTCAAGCGCTTCATACACGGTTACTCTCGATCTTCACATGAATGCCGTCCCTCACCAGTTTCCGGAAAAAGTATCGCTCCACATCCGTCTCCGCAATACTGCTGGCGAAATTAACAGTCAGTATATCCTCAAAACTGATGATAGCGCAGTTTGTTCTGGTAGAATAGGGCTGCCCCATGTAAATATCAAATCGCTCGATATATGGCTTCATGCCTTCCGGAACCTTCAGCGCCCCCATATTCGTCAGACCCGCGGAGGAATTCTTATCTTGTATCTTCGTGTAAAATGTCCTCACCGCAAAGTCCTTGAGAAAAAGGGGCACCACGCGGATAAAGGGATTGCGCTGTGTGGCGGCATTTGTGGTAATATCGCCCCTCAACAGCTTTTCATTGATGTAATAACGCATATAATTATGCACCTGAGTTACAATTTCTTCAAAGGTGTACTCTCCCAGTCTGGGATCCACCCCCGGATAGATCATTGTAATGAAATTGCGCAATGTGATCGTGGGGAAGAAACGGCGCAGGTTCACCGGCATGGCAATCTTCACCGGTCTCTGCCTCACAGGCTTATCGTCCTCCTGCTTCTGTAAAAGGGCATACAAAAGAACAGAATTCAGATACTCTGTGATCGTCGCATTGTATTTTTTTGCCACAGCCATCACTTCGGATACCGATAAAATGCCATCTACAATATTCAGTGTGTAAAACGGCTCCTTTGTCCCTCTGACGCGGTATGCCTTCTCTCCCAGTCTGGGCGGACGCACTTTGGCATTGGCATAGCGCATGTAAGCGTCCTCCAGCTCCTCCTTATCCGGCTGCTCGCTGATATCCAGCACAAAACCGCCGTTGGCGATCTCATCATGCCCCAAAAGCCTCAGATAAGTGGCCGTAAGTGTCTGCAGGACACACATTCCGCCTGTTCCGTCTCCCAGGCTGTGATGAGCCTCCAGGGCAATTCTCTTTCCGTAATAATAGACTCTCACCAGATACCGGTTATTCGCTTTGAAATACATGGGCTGGCAGGGGTTCTTCACATCCTCCTGTACAAAGGGGCCCGGACGGTTATTGGGCTCCAGATAGCGCCAGAATAATCCCTTCCGGATCGCCGCCTTATAGGTGGGGAATCTGGGAAGCGTCATGTCAAGCGCCTGCTGAAGGACCCCGGGATCCACCTCCTCCTTCAGCACCACGGAAAGCCTGTAGACAGAGGAAAAATCCCTCCTCTGCAGGGTCGGGTATACAATGGCGGACAGATCGAGCTTATACCAGTCTGTCTTCTCTGCTTTTTCTCTGGAAATTCGCGCTTCAGCCAAGGGCAGTCACTCCTTTTGGTATTTATGGACTCTCGGAATCTCCAGGCCTCTCATCAATCGGCTTTCCGGAAATCGTTCCGGACGATTCCCTCTCTTTTCCGGATACATTTTAACCGCAATGCCTGATTCTGTATCCTGAGATTCCGAGATGCTATGTTTTTGAGTCACAGCTTTGCCGTATCAGGATCATGCTGACGGTCAGCTCTGCCTGTTCCGCATACAGGCAGCTGCGGCCGTCTTCACTTTCGCACTATATCAGACGAAATATTCTCTCCGTATTCCTTTTCGCATTCTCCATCAATACATCTTCCTCTACCTTCATATATTTCGCCAGATCCCTGACAACATATTGAATGTTTTGGGGAACATTGGTCCGGTCCAGCCCCGGAACATTCCTGGGGGTCAGATACGGTGCGTCCGTCTCCACCAGGATCCGGTCCAGAGGAATGATGCGCACTGCCTCACGCAGCTCCTTTCCCCGGCGGTCATCACAGATCCATCCTGTGATCCCAATGGAAAATCCCATGGAAAGATATTTGTCCAATGTCTCTTTATCCCCTGTAAAACAATGTACCACGGATCTGCCGCAAATATCCGGGTGATTTTTAAATCTTTTGCGAAAATCATCGGCGGCGCTCCTCTCATGCAGAAACATCGGCTTTCCCAGCTTTTCCGCCAGAACAATATGCTTTTCCAGACATCTGATCTGATTTTCTTTCGTGGAAAACATCCGGTTATAGTCCAAACCGCATTCCCCTACAGCGACTATTTTATCGTTTTCGGACATGATACGTTCTATAAGCAGAAAATCCTCCTGCCTGGCGCGGTCCGCGTTATGGGGATGAATTCCCGCTGTTCCATAGGCATCATGTGTTTTTATGAATTCGTTTATTTTCTTATTCTCTTTTGTATCCGTTCCTGTTAAAACACAGCATATCCCGCTGTCTTCCGCTTCCCCGATCACTTTCCCGGGATCCGGAAATTGTCTGCAGAACAAGTTCAGTCCAATGTCATAATATCTTATATCCTTCATATTCCCTCCGTTGCAACAACCAGAGTATGTTTGAAAAATGCTCCGGTACCCATCCTTCCGCGATTACCCGGACGCCTGTCTCTGTTCTGACACTTCACCGGGTCAGAGATCGGATCTGTGGGACACCTTTCAAACACACTTTGGTAAAAAAAGAAACTGTCCACTAAACATTTAGTGTGACAGCTTCTTCCGGTCGTGCAGGAAAAGAGACTTGAACTCTCATGGTATTGCTACCACACGGACCTGAACCGTGCGCGTCTGCCAATTCCGCCATTCCTGCGAACAAATATTATTATATACACTGTTTTATTAAAAGTCAATATCTTTTTTAAAAAAATTCATTTTTTTTACTGCACTGACATAACAGTTCTTTTCAGCCTGAAATCCCCGACAGGAATCGGATCCTCCTGCCGGTCTTCAGACCATATGATCGTTCGGCCCGTCAGTAACCTGAACGGACCAAACGATTCTGTTTCATTCTGACATCTGTGAATGTGACAAATTACATAAAGTCGGTAAAAAGGGAACTTCCCTGTACATTATATGTGCCGGCAGCCGTATAGCCGCTGGTGGCATTTGCCTGCGTAGTCATATAATAATCTACAAGTGATGCGTTAGTGGCAACGGAAGAACCGTAATCTTTGAAGAAATTCTGTACCTTGGACATGTCTGCTTTCTTAAATGTGTCCTCGTCGATCGTCATTCTGCCCTTCGCATCTACATTGAACCCAAACTGCTTAAGCGTATCCGCATTGCGCGCCGTTGTCTCTCTGATATAAGACAGATTCGCCAATACACCGGAATTTGTGCTGGACTCTGCTTTATCAAACATTTTGTTATAATTGCTCACAAAGCTCTTTGCCGTAGCCAGGATCTTTTCAATATCGTACTTTGCAGTCTCATTACCGTCCTTGTCTTTTACCGGCTGATACAATTCATCAGACGCAAGCGCCTTGCTGTCTGTCTTAAGGGAGGCTGCACTGGAAGCCGCCGTGCCGGTCGTTCCTGTACTGTCTGCAGCAGAGTCTGTGCCAGTCGCAGAACCTGCGAACTGAAGGCGGGATGCAACCACAGATCCATAGCTCATAATATCCTTGGATGAGAACAGCTCCTGCACCTTGGAAGTGCCTGCTTCCTTCAGCTTTGCCTCATCAAGCCGGAGCGTTCCACTGGAATCGACTGTAATACCGATTTCGGCGAGCTTATCGGCATTCGCAGCCGTACTGCTCATCATGTTGGACACATATGCCGTTTTGTTGGACAATGTGGAATTTTTTGCGGCCTGCACGACATCATTATAATTAGCCACATACTCTTTTATTCCGGCTGTCACCTTGTCTGCCGCACTCGAACCGTCAGCCGTATCCTTGTATGTCTTGTCACTCTGCAATGCGGAAACAGTGCTCCTAAGGTTCGAAAGTCCTGTTGTCAGTTTAGCGTTTGCCTCCTGCGCTTCCTTGGAAACCTTCGGGTTCTTCTTCTCCTCCAGGATCTTGTCGATCACATTGGTAGTGCTGCTGCTCTTACTGCCTGAAGCCGCAGACTTCACTGTGCCATAATAAGACTTCATCAGCCTGCCATAGCTGCCATTCTTGATCGATGCATAATCAGCGAGGAAATTGCTGCTTCCCGCGCCGCCTCCCAGACTGGAGAACAGGGATGAATAATTGGTTGTTGAATTAAACATGCTCATACTTTTTACCTCCGTGTATACCCCTGTACCACGTCCTGTGGTACTGTCAGGTATTCTTCCATTCGCGTCCTTGCTGTTACTGATTCTTTTTCTATATTCTACCATATTATCGGC
>CAMWWF010000172.1 GCA_947177885.1 uncultured Lachnospiraceae bacterium | reverse complement strand
GAGGAACATGCCTTTCTGATCAGCCTGGCAGGGCTGATTCTGGTGCTGACATGGATCGTGCCTTATATCTATGAACTGTTCCAGACCATTCAGACGCTTTTTTCAATAGGATAGTGCGCAGGGACAGACTGGCACGGGAGGGATGGCGATGACGGAATTGATCAGAGTGTCGTTTCTGGGAATTGCAGGTGTGCTTCTGGCAGTGCAGTTCAGAAGTCAGAAGCCGGAGTATGGGGTATACATAGGACTCGGCATAGGGATTTTGATATTTGCCTTCTGTCTGAGGCAGGTGGAGGCGGTTCTGCTCCAGTTCGAACGGATCCGGAATTATCTGGGGGGAGCGGAAAGCTATCTCTCCATTCTTCTCAGGGTCATAGGGATCACTTACATCTGTGAGTTCAGTGCGGGAATCTGTAAGGATGCGGGATATCAGTCCGTTGCCGGACAGATAGAGATTCTGGGCAAACTGGCGGTGATGTTTGCGGGACTTCCGATCCTTTTCACCATAATAGAGCAGATCCAGGGATTTATGTAGAACTGTCCTGTCGGGCCGCGTGTGTTTGGAAAATGGTGTTCTGACAGATGCGGGACGGGAAGAAGGGAGGAAGGAAAGTGGATTTGAGCATGGTGTGGCAGGATTACGGTCTGGACAGGCTTCAGGAAGGTATGAGTACATTGTTCCCGCAGAATAACCTGTCTCTGGAAGGGCTGCTTGGAAAGGTGATATCCGGAGATATCATCGGAGCACTGACGGAATTGTTCACCGGCAGCCTGTCAGGAATCCAGGCGCAGCTCTCCGGTATGAAAAATATATTGATATGGCTTCTGATCCTGGGAATACTCTCGTCGCTGATGCATCATTTTGTGGCCATATTTGACAGACATCAGGTGGCGGATATCAGCTTCTATTTCATGTATCTTCTGTTCTCGGCAGTCCTGCTGGGAAGCTTTTCCCAGGCGGCGCAGGTGGCGGAGGAAACCATGGAAAATGTGATCCTGTTCGTCAAGCTGCTGGTGCCGGCCTACCTGATCTCCGTGGGTGTGGCCGCTGGGACGGTCACGGCAGGCGCATCTTATCAGATGATGCTTTTGGTCATTTACGGGGTGGAGCATATATTGATGAGCACTATCCTGCCGCTGATATACAGCTTTGTCATGTTGTCCATGATCAACGGGATCTGGGCGGAGGAAAAGCTGAACCTGCTGATCGACCTTCTGGGGAAGGCGGTGGGATGGATCTTAAAGGCGGCGGTGGGTGTCGTCACGGGGATCAGTCTTTTCCAGGCGCTGATCACTCCTCTTGTGGATTCGGCGAAATCATCAGCGCTGCAGAAGGTGCTGGCATCTCTGCCGGGAGTGGGCAATCTGGCGGACGGAGCGGTGGAGCTGGTGCTGGGATCCGCGCTGGTGTTGAAAAACAGTATTGGCGTGGTACTGCTGCTTTTACTGCTGGTCCTGTGTGCGGCGCCTCTGATACGGATTGCCGTCATTGCGTTTCTGTTAAAGTGTGCGGCGGCTTTTATGGAGATCGTCAGTGATAAGAGGATCACAACCTGTGCCAACCGGACGGGAGACGGAGGGCTGCTGCTGCTGCGGACGGCGGGAACGGCAATGCTCCTGTTCCTGATCGCGATAGCCGTGTGCACTGCTTCGGTCAGAAGATTTTGAGGAGGGACGGATGAACAGTTTATTTCAAACCATTTGCCGGATAGGCATTTTTATGATATGCGCACAGACGGTCATACACTTTCGACCGCAGGAATCCTATGAAAAATATTTGAAGCTTCTGGTCAGCGCAATGGTGCTGATCCAGATGTTCCTGCCTGTCAGCAGGCTCCTGTTTCATGGGGACGGCGGGGAACTGGCGGCGAAATCTCGGGAATTTCTGGAGGGACTGGAGGCGGAAATGTCGGCTGCGGAGAGGCAGGCTTACGAGTCGGATGCCCTCCTGGAGCAGATGACGCTGGAGGAGATCAGAAGGCAGGTGGAGGAGCAGGCCGCAGGAGAGGAGACGGATCCGGAGAATGAGGAAGCGGGAGACGGCAGCATGGACACTGTGGCGGCGGACGGGGAAGGGAATGATACATCGGCTGACACCGTACGGATAGACAGGATAGAGGTGGGGGAAATACGGGTCCGGCTTCAGACAGAATCTCCGGAAGCCGCATCCCCGGAGTAGAGCATGTATCAATGCGTCCGTGCGGAAATATGTCATTGCAGATGGTGATGGAATGGAGAGTATGTATGAACGGCATTTGGGAAAAGTGGTTCAGGGAAAAGGATATCAAAAAATGGTTTAAAAAGGACAATCTGATCGTTCTCATTCTGACAGGGGTATTGCTGGTCATCATAGCGCTGCCCACCAAAGACAGCGGAGAAACGGGGGGACTTCAGGCGCAGGGGGAGGCTCCGGAAAAGGAGACCACGAAAGCCCCCACGGATATCACGGATACCGCAGATCCGGACGGGGAGTATGCGAGACAGCTGGAACAGCGGCTGCGGGAAACGCTTTCCCGGATGGAGGGCGTGGGGCAGGTGCGCGTTATGATCACATTGAAATCCTCCCAGGAACTGGTGGTGGAGAAGGAGCAGCCCTATCTCCGGGCTTCCACCAATGAGAACGACGGGCAGGGCGGAAACCGTACGGTCACTCAGCTGGAGACGGAGGAAAACACGGTCTACAGGACGGATGGGAGCGTAAGCGAGCCCTATGTGATCAAGACCCTGCCTCCTCAGATCGAAGGAGTGGTAGTGGTTGCCGAGGGAGCCGGCAGCGGTACGGTGAACAGAACGATCGTGGAAATGATACAGGCACTGTTCGGGGTGGAGGCGCATAAGGTAAAAGTGGTAAAAATGGAAGTGACCGATGACACAAGATAGCATATATTTGTGGAAAGGCTCATACAATGAAGTAGTAAAACGCAAAGAAGGAGAAAGACGTGAAAAACCTAATCAAAAAAAATCAGCTTATGATCACCGCACTTGCCATTATGATAGCCATTGCAGGCTATCTGCAATTTGCGGGTACAGGACTGGAGGAGGAATATCTTACCACGGAGGGTGATGCCAATACCGGGGGAGCGAGCACTGTGGATTCCGGAGGCATCATTACAGAGAATTATATGTCAGACGGGCTTTTGGATCTGTCGGAGGAGGATCTGATGACAGACGGACTGACGGAAATGGAAAGTCTGGACTCCGATGTGGACATTATCGTGGAAGATTATCTGGAGGACGGAATGGATATCATAGGAGTGGAGACTTCGGCGGATGCTCTGTCGGCAGGGACAGATCCCGCGAGCGGCCAGGTGGCGGAGGCAAATCCTGCGGACGGCCAGTTGGCGGAGGTGACGCCAGACGAGGATGAGATTCCCGGTGAGGCCGTGTTCACATCCACCAACGGAGTGACGATCCTTTCCGACGCGAAGCTCCTGAAGGAGCAGACGAGAGCCAGAAACAAGGAGACACTTCTGGAGATCATCAGCAGCGAGGGTCTGACCGATGCTCAGAAGCAGGAAGCGGTGGATACCATGGTGGAGATGACGGCTATTGCGGAAAAGGAAGCGGCTGCGGAGATACTGCTGGAGGCTAAGGGCTTTAAGGATGTGGTGGTAAGCATCAACGGCGATGCCGTGGATGTGGTGGTAAATGCGTCCGAGCTGGATGATGTCATGAGAGCACAGATAGAAGATATTGTGAAGAGAAAGACAGAAGTTCCCGCGGAAAACATTATTATCAGTACTGTGGTACAGTAAAAAGAGATTCTGGACTTTCACAGTAAATTTTGGTATAAATTACATAAAATATATGATATACTAAGGGGAAAAGAACCCGCAAACCTTCTTGTGAAGCGGATGAACGGGAGTCAGCGGTTAGCGTGAAAGGATCATAAGTTACATGAAGAGAGTATTTTTGATCGTACTGGACAGCTTTGGGATTGGGGCGATGGAGGATGCGGCTTCTTACGGGGATGTCAATGTCAATACCCTGCGAAGCGTGTCCGCCAGTCCCTTTTTCCATGTTCCGAATCTGAGGGAACTGGGATTGTTCGATATAGAGGGCGTCACGGTGGGAGAACCGGTGGGAAACCAAAATCATAAGGCGCTTATTGCCCGTGTGAGGGAGGCATCCAGAGGAAAGGACACCACCATCGGCCATTGGGAGATCGCAGGTGTGTATTCTCCCCGGCCGCTTCCCACCTATCCGGAAGGGTTTCCGGAGGAGGTGCTGGAGCCTTTCAGACAACAGACAGGCAGAGGCATACTGTGTAATAAGCCATATTCCGGCACAAAAGTGATCGGCGATTATGGGGCAGAGCATCTGCGGACGGGCGATCTGATCGTCTATACCTCGGCGGACAGTGTGTTTCAGATCGCGGCCCATGAGGATGTGGTTCCTGTGGAGCAGCTCTATCGGTATTGTGAGACTGCCCGGAAGATCCTTCGGGGAAAGCACAGTGTGGGAAGAGTTATTGCCCGTCCCTTTGCGGGAGAGGTGGGAAATTTCGTCCGAACGCCGCGGCGCCATGACTTTTCCATGGAACCCCCTTCCGTCACTATGCTGGATCAGCTGAAGGAAGCGGGAAAAGATGTGATCGCAGTGGGGAAGATCAGGGATATCTTTGCGGGAAAGGGGATCACGGAAGCCGTCTCTACCAGTGGAAACGAGGAGGGAATCCTGCGGACGCTGGAGTATCTGGATCAGGATTTTGAGGGACTCTGTTTTGTGAACTTGGTGGATTTTGATATGCTGTACGGGCACCGGAGAGATGTGGACGGTTATGCCGGGGCGCTGAGTTATTTTGACGGGAAGCTTGCGGAGATTATGGGAAAGCTGCGGGAGGATGACATCCTTATGATCACGGCGGATCATGGCTGCGATCCGGCTTATACAGCCACCACGGATCACACCAGAGAGTATACGCCCTTTCTCATGTATGCGCCCTCCCACCGGTATTTTGTGCCGAAAAATCTCGGAACACTTTGTTCCTTTGCAGTGATCGGGGCTACTGTGTTACAATACTTTGGTATCGCACCGAAGTTTGAGACTCCCGGAATATTTATATAAGTTATGGAGGATTGTACTACATGGGTAACTATACAGAAGAAATTAACCGCCGCCGCACCTTTGCCATCATTTCTCATCCGGACGCGGGCAAGACCACACTGACCGAGAAGTTCCTGCTGTACGGAGGAGCCATCAATCTGGCGGGAAGTGTCAAGGGGAAGGCGACGGCAAGGCATGCGGTGTCCGACTGGATGGAGATAGAGAAGGAGAGAGGTATTTCCGTCACCTCCTCCGTGCTGCAGTTCGAGTATGACGGCTACTGCATTAATATTCTGGACACACCGGGACATCAGGACTTCTCGGAGGATACTTACCGGACTCTGATGGCGGCTGACTCCGCAGTCATGGTCATCGACGCGTCCAAGGGCGTGGAGGCCCAGACCAGAAAGCTGTTCAAGGTCTGCGGCATGAGGGGGATTCCCATCTTTACCTTTATCAACAAGCTGGACCGTGACGCCAACGATACCTTTGACCTGCTGGATGAGATCGAGAAGGAGCTCGGCATTGCCACCTGCCCCGTGAACTGGCCCATCGGTTCCGGTAAGAGCTTTAAGGGAGTCTACGACAGGGAGAAAAAGTGCGTCATCTCTTATTCTGACACGGAGAAGGGAACCAGGGAAGGCACTGCCACAGAGATTCCCATTCAGGATGAGGCTCATCTGAGAGAGCTGATCGGTGATGAGGCGGCGGACAAGCTGCTGGAAGAGGTGGAACTGCTGGACGGCGCCAGCGCCGAATTTGATCTGGAGCAGGTGCGGGCGGGAAAGCTGACGCCGGTCTGTTTCGGTTCCGCACTGACCAATTTCGGCGTGGAAATCTTCTTGAAGCATTTCCTGAACATGGCCACCACGCCCTTGCCCAGAAAGGCAGATATCGGATTGATCGAGCCTGCGGAGAATGAGTTCAGCGCTTTTGTTTTTAAGATTCAGGCCAATATGAACAAGGCCCACAGGGACAGGATCGCCTTTATGCGGATCTGTTCCGGAAAGTTCGACGCCCAGATGGAGGTGCGGCATGTACAGGGCAACAGAGTGCTGCGGCTCTCCCAGCCCCAGCAGATTATGGCGGATGAGAGAAAGATATTGAGCGAGGCATACGCGGGAGACATCATCGGCGTATTTGATCCCGGCATCTTTTCTATCGGGGATACGATCTGCATGCCGAAGGAAAAGTTTCAGTATGAGGGTATTCCCACCTTTGCCCCGGAGCACTTTGCCAGAGTGCGCCAGCTGGATACCATGAAGAGAAAGCAGTTCGTGAAGGGGATCCAACAGATCGCCCAGGAGGGCGCCATCCAGATCTTCCAGGAGTTCAATACGGGCCTGGAGGAGATCATTGTGGGCGTGGTGGGCGTGCTGCAGTTCGATGTGCTGAAATACCGCCTGGAAAATGAATACAATGTGGAGATTCGTCTGGAGAATCTGCCCTATGAGCATATCCGTTGGATCGGGAATAAGGATGAGGT
>CAMWWF010000171.1 GCA_947177885.1 uncultured Lachnospiraceae bacterium | reverse complement strand
TCGTCTTTCAGATGAAGCAATGAACAGATCAATCCTTTCAGCACCCTGTTATTTCGCTGAAGAAGCGCTCGGAACAGGTAATCGTTGTGCATGGGAATGGTGACAGGACCGGTGGCGGAATCGAGTCCTGCGAAAGTGTTGGAAGCGGTAATGGTTGTGTTTTGGTTTGACATTTTATGTCCTCCTTTGTAAGTGTATGATGTGATAATATTGCTTTCATTTGTCCTGGCGATTGCTTTAATGGACGAAATTATATGGAATATAGAGTATCGAAGCAGATAGGAACAAAACACCCATGCAGCCAGCTGCACTGTCATGGATGAAAGTCCGGGAGATCAGTTGATGCACATAAAACCGCAAGTACGATGGGTACCGCACAGTGGTATCGGGATTTCACACATGAAAACGCGAAATGATATAGAACGTGTGTGAAAAATGCTTTCTGTCAAATGTGCTTCGCAATTTGTGGGAAATTAAATCATCTTATGGATGATCAGCCAAATGAAGGAGGCGTAGCGGGCTACGTTGACTGGATTTGGTACAAATATCATGCAAAGCAAGGCTGCGGTGACCAAATTGGGGCGCGGCAGGCCGCGAAGTGGGGCGTGCAGACCGGGGGAATGATTTTTCAAACATGCTCTAAGGCAAGGATTTCGGATTTTATCAGTAAATAAAGCCGGAAATGCATTATAGTATACGGTTGGCTGGTACCAGGGTATAAATGGCGAATCGCCGGGCAGATGTAAAGTCATCAAAAATAGTGTTTAATAGAGATGACCTGATTTGGTAACAGAATATCACTGATAAAATGAAATGTCAACAACAATTTTATAAAATACTGAAAATAGTGCAAAACCTGTAACGGTTCATACGAAGTGATAAAATGTGATAAAAAGCAGCGATTTGTATCTGTGAACAGACATTACAGACATACAACGATAAAACGTTTGTTGCATACGGAAATGAAATATGATACACTGGCTTCATAAGAAATAATATTTCATCGAGCAGGAAATTCTTTTGGCGGACGAACTTAGTCGGCATCCTACAACATCTGAACTTCTGATATTGAGATATCCCTGCTTGAAATCACACAGATCAAAAGCGGGGAGGACAGTATATGGGAGAAGCCAATGCAGCATTGTGCGTTTATATAAACCGCATGGACCGGATACGATCCGTTCTGGAGTATTATCTTGGAGAAAAATTACCGAAGGACTGGGTATGGGAGGAAATCCGGGGATTCTATCCGGTGAGGGATTCCAGGGGCGTAGTAGAATCCGGCAGACGTTTTGGTGAACAGCTTGCGGAAGATCAGCCGGAAAAGCAGATATGGGGGATGCTCCGGGATTCTGCGTAATGAAATAACAGGAGGAGAGAAATGGATCATTTAATGGAATTACTGAAAACCAGGCGTACATACCGCCGTTTCGAGCAGAAGGAGATTTCCCAGGGGATCATTGATGAAATCCTGACTGCGGCAAGACTGGCATCCAGCGCGGCCAACAGGCAGCCCCTGAGTTATATCGTGGTGAAGGACGCGGATAAGGTGGCGGAAGTATTTTCCCATACCAAGTGGGCGGCAGCGCTGCCGCCGGAGCAGGGACAGCCCAGGGAGGGCGAGAGACCGGTGTTGTTCATCGCCGTGGTGGAAAATACGGATATCAATCCTGACTGCGACACGGACGCAGGACTTGCCATCAGCAATATGACGCTGGCGGCATGGAACCGGGGAGTGGGCAGCTGCATGATCGGCGCCTGCAACAAGCCTGTGCTGTCTGAAATGTTCGGGCTGACGCAGCAGCAGGTGCTCCATACCGTGGTTGCCTTTGGTTATCCCTCTCATGTGAGTCATATTGTGGATATGGAGGATCCGGCACAGTTTAAGTATTACCTGGATGAGAACAGGGACTACTGCGTTCCCAAGAGAAAGCTGTCGGATGTGGTGCGCTATCTGTAGTAGGGCAGATTTTTTCATGCGGAAGAGCGAAAACGCCGCATTTTTCCCATAGTGCCGTGTTGCCGCAGAAGGGCCACATACAGGTTGGAAGGGAATTTCCCGGGAAATGACAGGTTTGGATCCTGACTTATAAGGAGAATAGGCAGTATAAATTATGAATATGCCCACCGGAGCGGGCAGGAGGGATAAGGATGACGATACAGTTAAAACTGGAGAAGGTGGAAGATGCACAGCTCAGCGTGCAATGGCAGACAGACACGGAGAAGGGATGTATTTACCGGTTATACTGGTCTGACCGCTATAGCAGTACCATGGAGTATAAGTGCGTCTATGAGGGGACGGATATGGGGTTTACCCTGAAAAAGGCCACCCATATTCCCCATTATCTGAAAGTGGAAGCGTGGAAAGACGGAGAGAAGCAGGGGGAGAGTGAACTGTTGAAGACCCCTGTGAAAAAGGTCTTTCATGAACAGCTTGAGAAGCTGAACAGGGGACTCATCACCATTGCCACCAAAGAAGGTGTATTCCTGAGCTGGAGAATGTTTCTGTGGGAAGTAACCGGATATACGGAGACGGGCATGAGCGGAACCGACTATATGGTATACAAAAACGGCCAGCGGTTTGCACTGGTGACGGACAGCACCAACTATCTGGACGGGGAGGGCACGCTGCAGGATACTTATTCCGTGTCAGCCGTGCACGTGGATCCGGAGGGGGAAGAAAAATCTGCCTGCGGGGAAGGCACAGCTTCCTGCGGGAGTGAGGATCAGGTAAAGAAATTTGTCTTCGAGGGGAAAACGATCCTTGAGACAGAGCCGCCCTGTAAAGAAGTTTCGGTCAATCCCAAGGAGTACCTGGAGATTCCCCTGCAGATTCCGGAGGGTGGAGTCACTCCCGCGGGAGAAGCTTACACCTACAGCGCAAACGATATGAGCGTGGGTGATGTGGATGGCGACGGGGAGTATGAATTTTTTGTAAAATGGGATCCCTCCAATGCCCATGATGTGTCCCACAGGGGATATACGGGGAAATGCTTTATCGACTGTTATAAACTGTCCGGAAGGCTTCTGTGGCGTCTGGACATGGGTGTGAATATCCGGGCGGGCGCTCATTACACCCAGTTCATGGTCTATGACTTTGACGGGGACGGAAAGGCGGAGATGTCCGTAAAGACGGCACCCGGCACCTGTATGACCGTCTACAATGAGGACGGATCGGTTCGGAGCCGGAAGTATATCACTCTGCAGCCTGAGGATGCGGCGAAAGGCGTCACCCATGAAGACAATTATGTGTGCAGCGCCGATGATTACTATGAGCATATTGTCAGGCTGTTCCGGGGCTGGCAGGATCTTCCAGAGGTAAAGAGCGGACAGTGGCCCGCCACACTGGAGAAATGCTTCTCCATGGAAGACACTTATACTTACCCTCTGTCCCGACAGGATGCGGAGGCTCTGGCGGATTACTTTATGGATGTGTATGCGCCCTCAAGAAGCGGCAAGAATGAGCTTCGCAAATTTGAGGGATTCATATACGAGGGACCGGAGTATCTGACTATGTTCGGAGGAGACGGTGAGGAGCTGGAGACCATACCCTTCCCGCATCCCAGGGAGGACGACGGACTGAGGTGGGGCGATTATGCCATGAGCCGTATTGAGCCCTGCAACCGTGTGGACAGATTCCTGTCGGGGGTGGCGTATCTGGACGGAGAGCGGCCCTACCTTATCATCTGCCGCGGTTACTACACCAGAACCACTATTGTGGCGTATGATTTCTTCGAGGGAAAGCACCGTGTCCGTTTCGACATTGACAGCGGCCATGTTCCCATGGATAACCCCTTCTGTGCCGGCCCTCATGAGGCATCGGGAACGGATCCGGTCTATGGCTGCCTGGCAGGTCAGGGCGATCACAGTCTCTCCACGGCGGACGTGGATGATGACGGCTGCCAGGAGATCATCTACGGCGCGGCAGTGATCGACCATAACGGAAGCGTGATGTACTCTTCACGGGGAAAGCTCCCGGACGGACGGGACGCAAAATTCGGTCACGGCGATGCCATGCATGTGGCGGTCATTGATCCCGACAGACCGGGACTCCAGATATTTAATGTGTTTGAGGGGGCAAAGGCCGCACCCTACGGCTGGGCTCTGCGGGATGCGGAGACAGGGAAACCGTTCTTCGGCGAGTATGCGGAGACGGATCTGGGCCGCTGTATGATCGGTGATGTGAACCCGGATGTCCGGGGACTCTGTGTCTGGGTGAAGGATATGTATGACTGCAAGGGAAATAAGCTGCCCGATAAGGTGCTGGGGACGAACCAGAACATCCGCTTCGCGGCGGATCTGAGCACCCAGGTCATAGACGGTGTGGACTATATTCATGAGAGACATACGGGTATCGTCAATGACAATACCCACGGTACACTGCTGAAACCGGAAGGAACGCTGACCAATAATGGTACAAAAGGGAATCCCGGTCTTGTGGCGGATATTTTCGGGGATTTCAGGGAGGAGCTCCTGCTGCGCACCGAGGACAGCAGTGCCATCCGTATTTATACCAACCTGGAGATCACCCGCCACAAGCTGTTCACCCTGATGCATGACACCATGTACCGCACCGGCATAGCGTGGCAGAATAACTGTTATAATCAGCCCTGCTACACGAAATTCTATTATGCCGGTGATATGGATTTCTCACAGGTGCTGCCGTGGCTGAATGCGGAGAAGTGTGAGTGAGATGGCCTGTAAGGAACTGTCACGACATAACTTGTGCATATTGTGTAGGTCAGTAACAGTTCAGTGACTTGTCTGAACTGTTACACAGGACAAATTGATTTCCGTGGTTTCCATGCAGAATACCTTGACAGAGACCGGAGGATATGCTATTTTATACATAACATATCGGGAGAAGAATTATCGTTGTTCTGGTTTTTGCTTTTGAGCAGTTCGCTCACTTATCCCTTTGTGTAATAACTGAAAATGCGGGGATGAGGCAAAAGGGTTCCTGTGCATAGTCTCTTTCTCGTGATATACGAAAGGAGCGTATACTGATATGGCATTGACAAATGAAGATTTACAGGCAATATCCGGTTTGCTGGATGTGAAATTGCAACCCATTAACTCTCAGCTTGAAGGTGTGGAAAGACGGCTTGGCAAGGTGGAGGACCGGCTTGACAAGATGGAAGACCGGCTTGACAAGGTGGAGAACCGGCTTGACAAGGTAGAGAACCGGTTTGACAAACTTGAGTCTGAGATGTCCGGCTTAAAAATCGGGCAGGCGGAAATCAGAACTCATATCAAACAACTTGATCAAAAAATTTCAAAGACTTATGAGCTGGCTCTTGATGCATGGGGTATAGGCATGGAAAACCGGACTTGGCTGGAACAAAGAAAGCATAAAAGTCCGGCCAGTCGCCGTGCTGTTTCACGTAAAGTTAAGGCATAAAATGCCGGCAATAAAATAGTCCTCAAATAGCTATTGCACTTTTACCTGTATCCTATTATAATGGATATACAAGATATAGATGCGGAACAGCATTGAGGACACAAAATATAGCTGAGATCGTATCCGTAATAACTTGTGGTGCGGTCTTGCTTTTTGCCTGATATATGTCTGGGAACATCAGGTTAAGGGTTTGGGAAACCAATGCGTTGTCCGCAGGAATAAGGGAAGACAGGAGTGCATGTGTTGATGAGGATTCAGAAGAGAGACGGAAGGATCGTGCCCTACGGGGAAAGTAAGATCATCGAAGCGATCCGCAAGGCGAATCATGAGGTGGAGGAAAATGACCGGGCGGAGGATGAACTGGTGGAGGAAATCCTGAAAGCCGTTCAGGCGGAAGGGCGGGAGCTTCAGACGGTGGAGCACGTTCAGGATATCATAGAGCAGCATCTGGTGGAACACAATAAGTATGCCCTGGCCAAGAAATACATCGTCTACCGCTATCAGAGGAGCCTGCTGCGTAAGTCCAATACTACAGACGAGTCTATCCTGAAGCTGATCCGCAACGAGAATAAAGAGCTTGCGGAAGAGAATTCAAATAAGAATACAAGACTGGCTTCCACACAGCGGGATTACATTGCCGGCGAGGTGTCCCGGGATGTGACCAGGCGAATGCTCCTGCCGGAGCACATTGCGCTGGCCCATGACAACGGTGTGATCCACTTTCATGATGCGGATTACTTTATCCAGCCCATTTTCAACTGCTGTCTGATTAATATTCAGGATATGCTGGACAATGGAACTTCCATCAACGGAAAGATGATCGAGTCGCCGAAAAGCTTTCAGGTGGCATGTACCGTAACCACTCAGATCATTGCCGCCGTGGCCAGTAACCAGTACGGAGGTCAGTCCGTAAATATCAGGCATCTGGGAAAGTATCTGCGCAAGAGCAGGGAAAAGTTCGATTCCCAGCTTCGGGAGGAGTTCGGGGATCTCATGGACGAGGCTACACGGAGCAGGATTGTGGATATCCGTCTGCAGGACGAGCTGAGATCGGGAGTTCAGACCATTCAGTACCAGAGCAATACACTGATGACCACCAACGGTCAGTCTCCTTTTGTCACACTGTTTCTGCATTTTGATGAAGAGGACGAATATGT
>CAMWWF010000170.1 GCA_947177885.1 uncultured Lachnospiraceae bacterium | reverse complement strand
GCTGTGGTAGGAGGCGGTAATGTTGCCATGGACGCGGCGAGAACCGCTCTTCGCTTGGGCGCGGAGGTTCATATCGTGTACCGCAGGAGCGAAGAGGAGCTGCCCGCCAGGGTGGAAGAGGTTCATCACGCCAGAGAAGAAGGCATTATCTTTGACCTGTTGACCAATCCCGTGGAAATTCTTGCGGACGAGAAGGGCTGGGTGACCGGCATGAAGTGTATCCGTATGGAGCTTGGAGAACCGGATGCCTCCGGCAGACGCCGTCCGGTGGAGATTCCCGGTTCTGAGTTCGTGATGGAACTGGATACGGTCATCATGTCCCTGGGTACTTCTCCCAATCCTCTGATCTCTTCCACCACGGAAGGATTGGAGACCAATAAGTGGAAATGCATTGTCGCGGAGGAAGAGAACGGACAGACCACCAAAGAGGGAGTCTATGCAGGCGGTGACGCCGTTACCGGTGCGGCTACGGTGATCCTCGCAATGGGAGCGGGGAAAGCGGCTGCAAAGGGAATCGACGAATATCTGAGCGCCCGGGCGTAACGGGGAAGCTCCCCGGCTAGTCTTTGGTAAATGGTATTAAGAACTTTTAAACGTGTCTTGCCATAAAATGAAATGCAGTGGAGTTCTATGCCTGCCACAAAGATTATGCAAGGATCCGTTTTGTTGTAATAAGTTTCAAAGTATGCTGACGATGGGGCGTCGTTAGGGAGGTTTGTTTGGGAGTACTTTCGGAAGACTGATGTACAGCTGGCAGAAAACGGACGGAAAGATGGGGAATGAGTTACTGTTGACAGAGTGGGCAGTAGCGGGAAAGGTACAAATCGGGAAGTGCTCGTCTGGAGAAAGAAGGTAATTGTATGCCATGGTGTCCGAAGTGTAAGAGCGAGTATCGGGAAGGATTCACGGTCTGCGCCGACTGCGGCTGCGAGTTGGTGGAGGAAGAGCAGGTGGAAGAGCGGGTGAATCTGACCTTTGGTGACGAGGATCAGATGAGAGCGCTGGAGGCTTTTCTGAAAAGCAATCAGATTCTGGGAGTGGAGCTGAGACGTGATGAAAGTGACGGTCTCTGTGAGCTTCTGGTAGACCGGAGGAGCAAACAAAAGGCAATGGGCGTAATGCAGGTCTTTATGGTGCAGGAGAACAACAGGGCGGAGAGTGCCCGCAGAAACGCCGAAGAGGGGATCGACGGAGAGGCGGAGGAACAGTTGAGAGAGGCTGCCGCTGCCCGTAAAGCATTCGGAAGCAGTTCCCTGTACCAGGACAGTTCTCAGCGCGCCGATGAAAACCGGTCTTCCGCGTGGGTGCTGCTGTTTGTGGGGGTCTTGGGACTGGCTGTGGTGGTGCTGGGTATTATGGGCATCCTTCCCCTAAATCTGGGAAATCCTTATCTGTTTTACGGAGTCATGGGCGCCATTTTTGTCCTGTTTGTGGTAGCCGGTGTGGTTTCCATGAAGAACGCCAGGATATTTGCGGGAAAGGCGGCATCGGAGAATTCCCTGCGCAGCACCATGCTGGAATGGTGCAGGCAGAACTTCGACGGACAGGAGATAGACAGGGAGATCGGTATTGACGATGACTCCGAGGAAGTGCGCTATTTTAACCGCATCGCGTATCTCCGTGAGAAATTGAACCACCAGTTTGTGAATCTGGATCAGGATTTTCTGGAGCAGTTTATTGACGATCAGGTATATGGCATGGTGTTCGAAGGGAAAGAGTGATTTACAGAAGAACCCTGTCTCCCGGGCATCTGATATCTGCAGGCGTTAGAGCGCCAGGAAAGAGATGCAGCGGTAATTACAGGAATGTGGTAGGACAGGGAGCTCATTTTATGTCACTGGATTTTATGGATCAGCCTTTGCGGCAATTGAAGAGCGTGATACAGAATTATGAAGTTTTTTCCTGCTTTGCGGAGAAGCTGGAATGGCCGAATGTAAAGGAACAGCATGAAGACTGGTGGCGCCGGTCTGATCCCATCGGTATCCAGCTGCACGTTTTTGAGTTTCCTGAGGATTATGTCATACTGCATCATATTGAGGATGTATATGCAGGGGTAGTTTTGTCCATTATGGCTTATTTCGAGGAATGGAGTCCCCGATTTTGGGATATACCGCAGGCGGAGAGAAAGCAATGTCTGGAACAGGGAATAGATTTGTACGGGAATTATGCAATATTCAAAGAATTGCGGCTGATCAGCCGGGAGTGGGATTATCTTGTCGGAGAAATCAATTTTTTTGCAGACCAAAATAGAGTTCCAGTCTCTTCCCGGAAAAAATATCTGGACTGGTTTGAGAACGCAAAAGTAATTGAACTTGGGGGATATTACGCAGGTGACACTACTTATTGGGCAATAAAACGCAATGCTTTGATGGTGGCGGACTGCGGCTGTTGGGATTGAGGGAACCTGTATTTTTCCTGAACAGCGACGCTGTCGGGTGATGGTTCTGTGTTCCGGTAATGGCTGAGTTTCAATCTGTAAAGGTAAAATGTATCGTATGTTAATGACTGAGATCCGGCCGTGAGTGTAATAGGTTTCGTAAGGTCAGGTGAAAAATGAGAATTACGGTTGTATGTGTGGGAAAAGTGAAGGAAGGATTTTACAGGGAAGCCGTTGCGGAATATGCGAAACGGCTTTCTCGGTATTGTAAGCTGGAGATCGTGGAGGTGGCGGATGAGAAGACCCCGGAGGGAGCAGGCGCCGCGGCGGTGGAACAGATCAAGGGGAAAGAGGCAGGGCGCATTCTGGAGAAGCTCCGGGATGACGCCTTTGTCTGTACCCTGGAGATCGGCGGGAAAAAGTTTTCCTCGGAAGATTTCGCAGGATGGATGGAAAAGCTTGCCGTAAACGGTACCAGCCATATAGCCTTTGTGATCGGAGGTTCCCTGGGGCTGCACGAATCTGTGCGGAAGCGCTCCGACCTGGCGCTCAGTTTTTCGGATATGACCTTTCCACATCAGCTTATGAGGGTGATCCTGACAGAGCAGATCTACAGGGCGTTCTGTATTAACAATGGCACTCCGTATCATAAGTAGGGGCGAGGGAGAACGGTCATGAAATTTGCGGTCATATCAGATATACATGGCACTGAATGCTGTAATGGAAGATGCTTTAAAAGGGATGTATACATCGTTGTACCGGAGCAGGAGGGGAAGAACAGTAAGGCATGTTTGATATATGGAAAAGAAACAGGAATAACCTGCGGCCGATCCAATTCAGGGAAGCATAGTTATAAGCGGAGAGGGAAGGGAGTACGATAAGGTTTTCAGGAAACAGGAGAATTCCGGATGACTAAAAAAAGATTCAGGGAAGCCATGATGCGCGGTCTTGGCCGGTGCATTCTGGAGTTGGACCAAATGGAAGATGTGGAAAAGTATCGTGAGATCGTATTGTGGGGGTGTACCCATGATCTTTCCTATGATACCCAGTGTGAGGGCACAAGGGCATGGTATATGCGGGAGCTGATACGCCGGTTCCCTGACGAAAAGCCATTTGTGGATACTGTGATCCGGAAACTGTCCCAATACCGTTCGAAAGGCGGGTGGGAGTTTTCACATTACTGCGAGCTTCTCAGCCGGTTTGCCTGGGAGGGAAACCGGCCGGCATTTTCTGCGCTGTGGAAAAAATACGGGGATGAGATGGACAGAATAATGTATGGGACTTGATGGAAGACATTGGTATTTTGCGAGTGCGACTTAGAGTTAGTCAGATTATGTATGAAAATATTGCCTGAGCATGCTGTGGTCTGAATAAGATAACGGCAGTGATGCTTCTATTGTAAGGATTAGTCCGGCTGAAAGATTAAAAATGCTGATTACAGATTGGGATGTACTGGATGAGGAACTGGATCTATATAGAGAAAAAGGGATAGAGGTAATAGTAGTAGATAAAGATTAGAGTTTTACAAAGACGGAAAGGTGATATACATGGCTACCTGGGTGACACATTGAAATCATACCTCTGAAAGAATTTCCGGATTATATTGATTATCTGCCCCATGGCTGCATTGTGCGAAAGATTCGGATCATGGGTCAGATACCTGACGTGGATGGGAATATCGTGAATCCGATTACCATATCAAGAGAAGAATATCATTTATTTGTGGATCATACGGTAGGGCTGGTATTACGCAGGCTCAGAGAAAAAGGTTGTATTTCCCTTGTTCCGGAAAGTCTAAGACATCATGAATGGCCTGAAAAGCCGGGCTCTTACCCAAACCTGTAGATTCGGAAAGAATGCCATGTTGCCAAGGGTGTTCCGGGTCACGGAAAAATTTCACTTAAACGGCTGTTGTGAGGCAGAGGATATGGGTTTGGATTACACTCTGGCTACCGGAGGATGAAGGTATATTCATTCACGACAACGAGCAGAAGAAATGTGCCGCAGGTTAACTTACAGGGAACTGGATAGAACAGTGGGGATTTGAGATTGTGTGTAAGTCTGAAGTAGAGTGCTGCCAGAATAAACTGGTAATCCTGAAAGATTAAGAAGGAAAAATGCTGAGAGACAGGTTTTCAGATTATTGTAATTTGCCGGGAGGCTGTATATAATTAGGAATAGATAACATGACTTTTGGAATGTACAGAGTTTTTCCGTCAAAGATCTATTTGAAAGAAAGCAGGTAGATAAATGGGAAACGTGGAAATAAAGCAGAAAATTCGGAGAACCTAAGCATATCCAACGATTTTCTGTTTGGAAGGGATATGCAGAATCCGGAGTTGTGCCGGAAACTGTTACAGCGGATTCTTCCGAACTTGAAGATTGACCGTATTGAATATCCCCAACTGCGGAAAAGCATCAACGTGGATATGGATGCCCGCAGTGTGAAAGAACTACTTTTACTCGGAGGACTTAAATGATACATCTGTTGCCACATTCAGCGAAACGGATCATTTCAGAAAAAACGCCTGAAGATATCTATATTATACTGAAATCAGTAACGGATTCCAGAAAAGCTGTGCTCTCAACAAACGCTGAGTTTGTGGGACTGGTTCAGCCTTTTGATTTTAGGATTGTTCCAAAGATAAATTATAGAAATTCCTTTTTGCCAGTATTAATCGGTAATATAACGGAAAAGGAAGAAGGAACCGTCATTGATATCACATTCCACATGCCTGTGTTTATGCAAATATTTCTGATTATTTGGTATGGTATGGCCTGTTTTCTTTTTCTCTGTGGGATTCTTGCTGTTTTTACAGGTGGTGCAGAACAAACTGCTTTCATTTTGGTGCCTTCCGGTTTTATTGTTTTGGGTCAGGTGTTATCGAGATGCTGTTTTTATGGTCCGGAAAAGAAATCTTTTAACAGGTTGAAGGAATTGCTCTGTCAGTGAAATGGCATAAGCAGGCCATATTTATGCCGGATCAATCTGGAGGATGACACAAACCGGATTAAAATGTGGGTAGTTTGTTAGTATGGAATATGATAAATATAAGCGGGAAGCAGGAGGTCAATCCCCGGCTGAAAAATATCTTTCCATTCAGGACATTGAAGCAGGCATAAAAGCTGTGGAGTATTTCATTTGGACGGGTGGATTTTATCCGGGAATTGACTGGGCGCACCAGATTTGACAATTCATATGATCCGGATGCTGGAAAGGTTGTCTTGTTCGCGGCGGTTCAGACAGACACGTAATTATTACATGAATGTACGCAAACGCAGCAAGAATGCGTTTTGATGTGTGAAGAAAACTATATTTTAAAGGAGTATTATGATACATAAAATTGAATACAAGGACAGAAAAAGTGTGATATCCTGCTATTTGCCTGAGGGTTCCGTACCGGATAAAAAAGCAATGGCGGAACTGTATCAGATGACGGCGTTGGAGGAGACACTGGAGAGGCTGACAGCGGCGCCGTTTTTTTTTCCGGAAAGTGAGCCGCGGATCGAGAAGATCATTCTGACACCGGACTTTCATAAGGGCGCAGGTATTCCCATTGGAACGGTGATGATGACGAGAGGCTTTGCGGTTCCCCAGGCAATGGGAAATGATATTAACTGCGGTATGCGGTTTTATACCACGGATCTGTCGGAGGAACAGATTCGGGAGAAGCTTCCCGAGCTGACAAAGAAGATCCGCCACATCTTCTTCGAGGGCGGCAGGCAGATCCCTATGACGGGAAGGCAGAGGGAGGCATTGTTCCGCTATGGTCTGGAGGGGCTGTTGGAAACCAATCGGGACAGTAAAGGGAGCGGTCTGTGGGAATATTATCAGCCTGAGACTCAGGAGAGATGGTTGAACCGTACCGTGTTCCGGGGGAGTCTGAAAGCGGATCATACGGAAGGTCTGGAAGATTTCATCGGAAGCTATGATCAGCTGACCTACGATGATCAGATCGGTACCATCGGAGGCGGCAATCACTTTCTGGAAGTGCAGAGGGTAGCGGAGATTTATGACGGTCAGACCGCCAATGCCTGGAAGATCAGAAAGGGAGCCGTGGCAGTGATGCTTCATGCGGGCTCTCTCACAATCGGTCATCACGGGGGACTGCTGAACCGTAAGATCTGTCAGGAGATTTATCCTGCCGGACTGCCCCATCCGGAGAATAAAATATATCCCATACCGGAGAACGGTGCATCACCGGAGG
>CAMWWF010000169.1 GCA_947177885.1 uncultured Lachnospiraceae bacterium | reverse complement strand
ATGTGCCGCTGTATGTAGGCAGACATGGAAAACCCGATCTGGGGTATCTGGGGGATGATACCGGAGAGAATATTTCGGATCTGAATTTCCTTTATGGGGAGTTAACGGGATTGTTCTGGATATGGCAGAACGTGAACGATCTGGACTATGTGGGGCTATGCCATTATAGAAGATATTTCCTGAATTCCAGAGGACAGGCAATGGATAAGAGCGATTATACCGGATTGCTGGCGGAATATGATGCTATTGTGCCCAGGCATGCGGTGTGTGAAGGAAGCTATTATCAGCATTTTGGGAGAAGCCATAACAGCAGGGATCTGGAAGCCGTGGGGAGGGCGCTGAAACGCCTTTATCCCTCGTATTCGGAGGCATTTGATCAGGCTATGGACGGAAGTATCTTTTATGGGAGCAATCTGATGGTAACCCGATCATCGATTTTAAAGGCTTATGCGGAATGGCTGTTTCAGATCTTCGTGGAGGCATCGGATGAAATTGATGTCAGCGGTTATGATAATTATCACAGGCGTGTGTATGGCTTTCTCTCAGAGCAGATGTTTTATGTGTTTGCTTTGGCGAATCATTTAAAGTGCTGCGAGATGGTAGTAGGCATTTCGGAAGAAAAGGCGGAGACCAGAACATTGAAGGAGAGTCTGAAGCAGCTGATAGAGCAGAATAGAGTAGATGAGGCGCGGAGATTATTTGACGCGCAGCTGGAAGTCAGACCGGATCTGCTTTTGCCGGGATCGGATGTGAATGGCGAACTGCAGGCTGTTTACAGACAGCTTACAGACGGAACACTGTAAACGTCCCTTCCGGAAACTTATGAATGACATGGTTGAATGGTTACATTTTATTGACTGGGCACAGCAGACCGTGAAGCGGGGCGTGCGGACCGGGGGAATGATTTTCAAACACGCTCCGGGAACAGCCGCATGGAAAACAGTCAGCCTCACGGCAGGATGAGAGGATGTATGACAGAAAATATGACAGAGAGAATGACGGAAAAAAAGCGCCTGGTTTTGTTTCAGGGGGAGCTGGATACCCTGAATCTGTTCAGCGAACAGTTGAAACAGGGATTTCTGGAGCTGGGGTATGAGGTATTTGACTTTGATCTGCAGCAAAGTGCCAGAAGTCTTGGGCTGCTTCATGAATATATGCAGAGCGGTCCTGTTACGGCGATGATCGCATTTAACAGTCTGTTCTTTGGGATGACGATCCCTTCCGGGGAAAATATGTGGGAAGTGTTGGGGATTCCCTGCGTGAACATTCTGGTGGATCATCCGTATTGGTATCATAATATGTTGATGTGTATGCCTGCTACCGGAATCGTGCTGTGTATTGACCGCGGCCATATGGATTATGTGAACCGATTCTATCCGAATATCCCGTCTAACGGCTTTCTGGCTCATGGAGGGACTTCTCTCTGTGCGAGTCATAAGCCTGTAAAAGAGCGTGGGACAGATGTATTATATGCCGGCAGTCTATATGCCGGCTATATACAGCAGCCGGACCTGTCCGGGTGGAAATTTCCTGCAAGATAGATATGCGACCGCAGCATCGAGTACCTGCTTTCTCATCCGGAGGAAACCATTGAGAACGTGATAGAGGAACAGCTTCAACTGGCGGGCATATGCCTTTCGGATGAGGAACTGCGTCTGTTTATTTCTTCCTGCGTACATATAGAGAGGACTGTAAGCTCTCATTACCGGGAGAGGATAGTCGCTTCTGTTGCCAGGGCAGGTATCCCGTTGGAGCTTTATGGTGACGGTTGGGAGAAGTGTGACTGGATCAGACTGCCCAATGTCCATTACGGCGGCAGGGTTACGCCGGAGAAAATATTGGAGCGGATGGAGGACAGTAAGATTGTCTTGAATACGCTGCCCTGGTTCAGGGACGGAAGCCATGAGCGGGTGTTCAATGCAATGCTGTGCGGCGCGGTGGCGGTATCGGAGACATCCCGGTATCTGGAGGAAGTGCTGGCCCCGGATACATGGGTATCCTTTGATCTGTCGGATGAAAGTATATCTGCATTGTCCGGGGAAATAAACAACCTGCTCGCGGATGAAAACAGATTGCAGCAAATTGCTTCTGCAGGGCAGGAACTGGCGTTGTCATCTCACACGTGGAGAGCCAGGGCGCGGGAACTGCACGAGGATTTACTGTCGTATATGTAATGTGATTCAGAAGACAAAAAAATTTCGCAGATCAATGATGGAAAATTGTTTGCCGATAGAGAGGAAAGGACATTTCATGATACATGTGGCTGTATTTGGTAACTCTAAATGGAGTTTCCTTATGAAAGAAACGTTGGAAAATGAGTATTCTGAGCTATATGCGCAGGACGGCGGAGACACCATAACTGTGGATGCCCTTGTTGTCCCCGGTGAAACGCAGGGCAGTAATGAGATATCCGTTTCAGAATTTGGCCGGAAATATGCGGCAGGGGAACTGACTGCCATGATCATTCCCAAGGAATATTATATCCAGCAGAATGAACTTGTGTTGGAGTTGCTCAGGGAAGGAGTGGATGTACAGGATATTTATGACGGGATAAGGCTGAACCCCCAGATCAGGAACCAGCCGGAGGCGGTGGCGAACCTGATCACTCCCATGCTGCAGGATCCTTACCTGCCCTATCTGGAATACCATGTGACGGATCACTGTAATTTAAACTGCAAGTATTGTACCCATTATTCTCCCCTTGTTCCTCAACCGGTTTATACGGAGTATGAGCGATTTGCGGATGATCTGCGTCAGCTGAAAAAGTACATTGCCGATATTGGGGTTATCCGGATATTGGGGGGAGAACCTTTGCTAAACCCTGAGCTTGGCAGCTTTATCGAACTGACAAGAGGATCATATCCAGCCAGTATCATTACGGTGGTGACGAACGGAATGCTGATCGACCGGTTGGATCCTGCCCTGATAGAGATTATGAAGAAGAATATGGCTTTTTTCCACATCTCCTTTTATCCTCCGTTGAAGGATAAAGTTCAGGAAATACAGAAATTTCTGTATGAGCAGGAGATACCCTATACCATCACTCCTATGATCACTGAGTTCAACAAGACACAGACCATGGCGCCTCAGGCGGATGAAGACTTTTTCTACAGCTGCTTCCAGGCTTCCTGCACCTGTCTCCATGAGGGTAAAGTGGCGCCCTGTTATGCACCTTTTACCACCAAATATTTCAATGCGGCGTTTGGACAGGAGCTGCCGGTGGACGAAGGAGTCGATCTGTATGATGAGACGCTGACATATCCTGTCTTGAAGGCCGGATTGCTGATCCCCATGCAGAGATGCAGTTATTGCACCGGCGGAAAGGCCTGCACATGGGAGATCATTGGCAAGAACAGTGTATTGGAGGACTGGGTGGAATAAGCTTCTGCAGAACAAATGCGAAACTTGATGCAGGATAAGGTGTCAGGTATTGCCAACGGGAACTTCTGATGCTGTATTACAAATAGCTGAGGATCTCAGCTACGCGTTGCTCATAGGTATGGTCTGTGGAGATTCTCCGTAGGCCATTTTCAGCAATCTGCGCCCGTTCGGCTTCATGTTTCAGATAATAGTCGATCTTGTCCATCAGGTCAGTCTTACTCTCATAAAACACAAAGTCCTCGCCCGGCACGAAGAGATCCAGAAAATCCTCCTGATAATTGGTCAGCAGAAATCCTCCTGCCCCCATGATATCAAAAGCCCGCAGGGGAATGCCGCTGAGGATGCTCCGCAGGGATATGTTCAGATTGATCTTAGCCTTTTTGAACACATAGGGCGCAAAGTCGTAGTAATCCACAGAACCATGATTCGTACAGTTGGGCAGTTTTAAAGTCTGGTCGGGAGTATACAGGTCCAGGCAAAAGCGCTCCGCCACCGCGGTCAGCAGTTCCCGGCGCTCCAGGGCAGTGATCTGGCGGTTGACAACATATTGCGCAAAGAGATATTCCACACTCTCCACGCTGTCCGCGCCGGGAGTGAGAGGGAGAGCCTTCTGCATATCCGCCAGTATGGTTTTCGGCAGAGATTCCTGGATAAAATTATAACCGTATACCTGCTTCTGGGCAGCCATCAATCCCTCCAGATATCCCTTGGTATAGGGGGAAATCTTGCCCTCCATACGCTGATAAAACTGATGCTTTTCCGTGTAGAGGGAGCCAATGAATGCCACGGGATGCCGGTTGTACCATGCTGTTCTCTGAAAGGCGGCAAAGTCCGTCATGGCGGATAAACGTCTGGTATTGGCGGCCATAGGAAGATAATGTACCGTCAGGATACCGGCGTTATGAAATTCCAGATATTGCTGCTTATCGAAGACGAAGACGTGATTAGTGGGGTAGTTGATGGTATAATGGTACAGCCGCACATAGGGGCTGTCGTAGACCCATGCGACATAGGGGATCCCCAGCTTCTTGCAGGCCATGGAAGCCACCGGGAAATAATTAAAGGAAAAGAGAAAGTCTGGTGTGTTCTTCTGGATACAGGCTGTTAATTCCTGCTCTAACTGTTCATCCGGTTTTTCACCCTTGTCGGAGAAAGGCTGCTCCGTCACCTGATGTCCCAGCTCTTTCAGGGCTTCGATCATGTCTTCGTTTCCAAAACTTTTCCAGGTCAGCATTAATACTTTCATGGAGGGGCTCCTTTGCATTGATGTACAGCATCTTCGGGAGAACTCCGGGTGATTGCTGCCATGCCCCAATTATAGCACATTGCGGGTTTGGTTTCACTATGTTTGTGGAGGGAAGTATTTGACCGGAGGGACAGGAGCGTGAAAGTATATATGGGTATCTGAAAGCAAAATGGCATATGTTGAATGAAGACACGGTAACAGAGCTCTATTTTACATAAAAATCATGGATATGTTACCTAATGTTTTACTGCCTGTTTGCCGATATAGATTTTAGTGGACATGGAAGTTTATAAAAAGTTGCATGGAGGCAATATAGGGAATGCTTGGGAAGTGCTTTCGTGGGATAGAGAGCGCTTTTTTTAAATTACAATAATCTTGAGTGCGCAGGAGGAACGGAATATGCTGGAATTTCAGGACGGATTTTTTGATCAGGAGGTTCGTGACGGATTCTATCTGGATACTACTATGAAGACTTTGTGGGCAGCAGAGTTGGAGGTGTTGCAGAAAGTTGCGGAGGTTTGTGACCGACATGGACTGAAATGGTATGCGGCATATGGCACTTTGCTGGGGGCAATCCGGCATGAGGGATTTGTACCTTGGGACGATGACATGGATATCTGGGTGAAGAGACCGGATTATAATATATTGATGCAGGTGCTGCCAAAAGAGCTTCCGGAAGGGTATCTTGTAAGGAGTCCTCTGACGGAGGAAGGATACGACCAGTATCATACGTGTATAAATAATGGAAATGGTATCAGTATTTCAAAAGAGTGGTTGGATCAGTATCACGGATGTCCTTTTACAGTGGGACTGGATATTTTTCCTTTGGATTATCTGCCTCGGGATGAAAAAGACAGAGAATTGCAGAAGAATCTTCTTACAATGGCGGGTAGAATTGCGCAGTTGGCCAAGAATGTTGGAAGAGGAGATTATGATTCTGAAAACAGTGATTCAGAAGAGAATGCCGAAAAGCAGAACGAAAATGCTGCGTTAAAGGAAAGTGTAATAGAAGAAATTAATTTGGGTATTGAATACTTGGAAGAGAATTGTAAGCTTCAGATCGATCATCGATTATTGGAAGATGAGGATTGGTATAAGGTATCTTCTGAGTTATGGAAGTGGGCAAACTATCTGGCTATGATGTACAAAGAAGAAGAAAGTGATTATATTGTAGAATATATAGATTATCTTCAATATGAACACAAAATATATCCTAAAAAATGGTTTGCTGATGGGTATAGTGCCTCTTTTGAGAATTTTATGATACCTGTTCCGGCAGGATATGATAATATTCTCAGATTGATTTATTATAAGTATCTTGTGCGCAGAAAAAAGACTGGAACCCATGAGTACCCATATTATGCACGGCAGCTACGGCAATTGCGTGAATATGTGAAGAATATTGAGCAGCGTGCAAAAAATGTGGGGTTGATTTCTATTGATGAAATAGAAGTAAAGGAGGAGTCCAAAGAATTTCCTGCGGAGTGGGTTCACCATACAATGAAAGCAGATGGGGCACGGAAGAAAATTGTATTGAGCACAAATGATCCTGCTGTTTTTGCAAAATATGGTGCCAAAGCTCTTGATAAGTTGGAGCAGACTCTGTATACGTTTGAACAGGTTAAGGATTTTGTGCTGCTGTGGTGGAGACCACAGCCTGCCATGGAGAAAGTTCTTGAACAGATATCACCGCAATTGAGTGAACGGTATCAGAAGATTTTAAATAGATATACAACGGCTGAATGGGGTATTTGTGACGAAACTGACAATATTGACCGGGCAGTGGCGTTGTGCGACGTTTATTACGGCGATATGAATGCTATATTGCAGCCGTTTCAGGATGCCGGAAAACCCATTATGATTGTCACGATAGAAAGCAAAGGAGAATCTGATGAATAAGAATAATGAGGATAGAGTTACTGAATGCAGAGCATTTCTGAGCTTTTCTGATTATGCAGAAGATGAAAATAAAATTTATCTTGCAAATACGAATTATAATGC
>CAMWWF010000168.1 GCA_947177885.1 uncultured Lachnospiraceae bacterium | reverse complement strand
CATGCTGCTTATGAAAAGCATCCTGCTTTTCATCTCTGATCCTCCGGATATTTCGTTCCTCCTCTTATCCGGTATCTCCAGGCTCCGCCGTCTTGCCCTGCCGGCAGGGCATCGGTCCGTCCCCTACGGAAATAAAGCTCCTGCCCCATGAAAGAAACAGGCTTCACTTCCGTTCCTTATTTGTTTTATCGGAATTATTCTCCCGGAAATTAACAGCAGCGGGCAAAATAATATTACGGTTCGTTACCATTTACCCATGTTTCACGGTTTCCGTAAAAAAGCCGGGGGCTTTTTCACCCCGGCCTTTATGGTTCCGCTCTATGCCGCCTGTCTTTTCCTGACACGCCTCTCCCGCATTATCCCAGAAAAGTCCTCAGCGCCTCCATGCCGTCTGCGCTGACTGCCTCCTGATTCGCCTGCTGAATCTGGAGATATACCTCCTTACGGTATATAGGCACATCCTTGGGCGCGGTAATTCCCACCTTCACCTGATCGCCCTTTACCTCCAGAATGGTCACTTCCACATTATTGTTGATAATGATCGCTTCGTTCTTCTTTCTTGACAATGCCAGCATTCTAAGCACCTGCCTTTCCTGCCTGCAGTATTTCATAAACAGGGAATTTCACCGGATAGGCGCTGTTATCCACAATAATCTGGCAGCCTTTGTGTTCTTCCACGTTTATCACAAAAGGCCCCTGAAGGTTTACGCTCATTTTCGTAACATCTCCGGGAATGGATACCGTCACCAGCACCAGCAGATTATCTCCGTTGATCTCTCCTGCGCCGGCCAGCAGTTCGTCATCCACCTCCGGGTCATAGTCAGGCTTTACAATCAGGGGATTCATCACCGGCATGGAAAATCCCGGTTCTTCCACGGACTGAAGGAAACGGACGCCCACATCCTTTCCCCTCTCCTCATCATGAAGCAGCGCAAAACGCTTCAGCTCCGGAAAACCGATAATTCCGTTCTCAAAAGTGATGATCTTGTCGTCTGCAATTTCAATTTCGCCGAAAAATTTTGTTGTAATCTTCATACCGCTCCTATCCGCGCATTTTCCCGCCTGCTGCGCCGTCCTTCCTCTACGGAACTTCCCAAACTTCAGATTTCAAAGCTTTATATGGTATAGCATACATTCAAAGATGTCCGGTCCGGATATTGCGGAACCGGACATCCTGCACTCTCCTGTCAGAACCTCTTAGAGGTAATTCAGCAGTGTAGCCTGAGCCACCTTGCCCGTTGCCATCAGGGACGCGTTGTAGGTCAGTTCGGCGGCATTCAGCTGAATAATAACCTCCGTTATATCTATGTCCTCATTTTCGCTCTTAAGCGTTTCAAAGGTTGTCTTCTGGTTCTGTGTACGATTCTTAATCAGCTCCAGTTTGCTGCTTCTGGCGCCGCAGTTGGTGATGCTTAAGTTGGCATCATTCAGATACTTCTGGAAAGAGGTAATACCCTTTTCAAAAAGCTTCTGTTCCTTATCCTTGGCGTAGGTCAGCGCTTTTTCCACCGCGTCCAGCTGCTTCTGCAGACCGGCCAGGGCAGGGTCATCCCCGTCCAGATTCTTCATCACTTTTTCAATATCCGCCTTCACGGCCTCCAGGTCCAGTACATCCTGCATTGCCTTTGTAATATCGTCAACCTCTCTGCCGATTGCATGGTTAAAGCACTCGTCCGCAGTGGAATTCACCTGTATGGTCTGATTAAAGCCCACATCGTATTCGATTACCTGGCGTTCCGGCTTGGTAGGGTCCAGATAGTCCTTATTGTAGACTACATTGTCCGTGCCGTCCGCATTTAAAGTCTTGCATGCAAAATAATGTTCCGGGCGCAGATCTCCCTTTTCCCAGCTGTCCTTCTGATAAGTTACTCTGATTTCTCCTTCGTTGGCACCCGTTCCCTCAACGTCCTTGGTGCCCATCAGATCATTATAGCGGTTCTTTCCCAGCAGAATCTCTCCCGTATTCGCCAGATAGACAACGGCATCATCATTGGCGGCAACATAGGCATAGGGGTCCATGGCATCCGTTCCGGCAGCGTCATTCACGTTTCCCGTAGTACCGTCAATGGTATCGTAACTATTCATCGTGGTAATCGTCACACCGTTCCCGGGCCAGGTATACTGCTGGCCGTTGCTGCCGGTAAATTCAATCTGAGGCGTCCCCTTCTCCGAGCAGCCGTTGTAGGCCAGTCTGATGCGGTGGCACTCGGAAATGTCAATATCATTCTCCTCCACCGGAAATTGGGTGTAATTGTTTCCGTTGATATTCAGCAGATCTCCTGTCTTTACCTTTGTAACCGTGTCAATGGCTGCGCTGGTAAGCTGCTCCGTCAGGCTGTAGCTGATATTTTCCGCCTTGCTGAAGCTGAGGGGTGTGTCCGTACGGTACCCGGTAAACACGTATCTGCCCGCGTAGTCCGCATCTCCCGTAGAATACACCTCGTCTCCCAGCTTCCGCAGCTGTTCCAGGATAATCTGACGGTCCGTGGTCTTCAGAGAAGTCTTGGAAGTACCGTTGGAACCGGTGGTGCACTGCTCAATCATCTTGGTGATGACTCCCGACAGATTGGTGAGGGCATCCTCCGTTACTTCCAGCCAGCTCTCCGCATCGGGAATGTTTTTACTGTAATACTGTGTGATCTCCGTCACATTACTGCGCAGACGAAGAGCTCTTATAGCTACAACCGGATCATCCGACGGGCGATTGATTTTCTTTTCCGACGACATCTGTGTGCTCAATTTGTCCTGGTAAATCTTGTTGGTATTGATATTGGACAGATTGTTTCTCTGCATGATTTTATTTGTTATTCTCATCTGATATTTCCTTTCCTGCTCACATTCTGCTGTTTTCCGCGAAAATCCTTTCTCGCCCTGGCTCCGAGTCATCCGGAGACATCTGTTTTCACACGGCCTCCTGCCGATTTTTTTTAATTCCTGCAGGGACTCTTCCCCGGCCTGGACTGTTGCGCCTTCAAACCCTTCGGGGCTTTAGGCAGCGTCCGAAAATCAGACGCCTGTCTGCAGAATCAATCTGTCGTATATTTCCGACAGCGTCTGGATCATCTGGCAGGCCAGATTGTAACCCTGCTGATACCGCACCAAATTCACTGCCTCTTCGTCTTCATCTACTCCGGAGATGGAAAGTCTCTGTGTATCAACCGTATAAGCAATGTCAATAAAGCTCTTGTAAAAGGTCTCCGCCCTGCTGGCGTTCAAGGCCACATCCGACAGAATACACTGCAGAAATTCCGAAGCGGAGCTTCCCCGGAAGCTCATTTTGTCCTTATCGGTGGCCAGGTCATTCAATTCCTCCAGCAGGTCATTCTGCTCCACACCGTCGGAAGCATGGTCTTTTGATCTGGTAGCCAGACGGTCCGGGTCCACTTCCAGAGTGTTGTTAACCGCAAAATTCATTGCAGTCAGCAGATAATAGCTGTCAATCGTATCGTTTTTTCCCACCGAAATCTTCAGCGTGGCAGCCTCGGCCGCTTCCGCCGCCGTAATGTTGGATGGTACCTGGCTTCCGTCCGACGCGGTCCGCACCGCAGTCAGCTTGTTTACTCTGTCATCAAACGCCTTCTTGGACTCTTTGTCATACCGGTAATCGCCCAGCGCCTGAAGCCTGGCTTCCTCTTCCGTCAAAGTGGGGTCCAGCTTCCTCAGATTTTCCACCCTGGCAAAATATTCTTCCAGCGTTTCGTCCGTGTGGTTCTCGAAGACATATTGTTCGTTCTTTGTGGCCATGTCCGCGGTAAACATGTTGATTCCCGGCTCGTCTCCGGCCACACCGTTTTTCAGAATATCGTTAAACTTCTGGGAAAAGTTTCTCACCCATTCGTTCATCTGCTGCATGTAATAAGGCACGCCCTGATAGGAAACGGAGGTACCGATGCTGGCCATTTTGCCTACTCTGTCATTGGTAAGTTTCTGCGTACCGTTCAAAGTGCTGTCGGACAGAGTAAAGGTATACGAATAAGAAGGATTTCCCGCAGCATCATAGGTGACGCTGTACTCCCATGAGTCGTAATAGTACTCCCGGCCTCCCAGGTTGATTACGCCTCCCTGATCCGAAAGGTTGCATCTGTTCAGATCGGTCAGGTAATGAAGCCCTACTTCAATGGTTACCGTATCCCGAACGGTGGTGCCGTCAGTAACGGTGCCTATCTCCGTAATCTCTCCCTGGAAGCTTTCACCGTTGTTGCCGTCCCTCATATCCACCAGACCTTTGAGGGCGCCTCCCATGGCTCCGTTGTAAAGGTTAAACTTCTGGCCGCTCTTCCAGTAAACGTCATACAGGCCGTCCACGTCGGACTGATTTACCTTTTCATAGCTGGCCCGGGCTTTGCACTCCAGACCGTTGTAATCGTTTCCGTCCACCAGAATCTGATTTCCGGCAATCCTTACAATGTATCTGTTGGCCCCTGTGACTCTGGACATGTCGTTATTATCCAGAATGGGCACTTCCTGAACTTCCACGTCCACAATCTCCGACAGCTGATCAATGAGCAGCTCTCTGCGGTCTCTCAGCTCATTGGCCTTCATGCCCGCACCGGAAAGTTCAATGGTGTTAATCTGTTTGTTCAGAGAGGCGATCTCGCTGGCAAGGGAATTGATCTCATCCACCTTTACCTTGATCTCCTGGTTTACATCCTTCTGCAGTTTCTGCAGATTGCCGGCTACACCGTTGAAATATTCCGCCAGCGCTCCAGCCGTACCGATAAACTGCTTCTTGTTGGGCGTGTCGTCAGGATTCTTCATCAGTTCCTGAAGACCGCTGATCATCATATTGTTGAATACCGTCTTGAATCCTGCGTTCTTTCCATTATCGTCAAAATAAGTCTGAATCTGCTGCATATAATACTGCTTCTGACTGTACTCACCCACCCGCTGGTTGTTGTTCCAGTACCTGAAATCATAAAACTGGTCCCTGACACGTTCAATGGCCAGAGTATCCACACCTGCTCCGGCACAGCCGTAGGTCTGGAATACGCGCAGGGCGTTGGAAGCCTGCTGGCTCACCTGCTGTCTGCTGAAACCCGGTGTCTGAGAATTGGCAATATTATTGTTTGTAGTATTCAAAGCCGCATTGCTGGCAAGCAGCCCCGTATATGCAATATTTAATCCGAAAAATTGTGATGGCATACTGGCAAGCCTCCTTTATGTGAACGAGCTCAGCAGATGCTCCAGCATTTCGTCAATGACGTTGATATAGCGGCTGGATGCATTGTAAGCATTCTGGAATTTGATCATATTGGACAGTTCCTCATCGGAAGACACGCCGATCACCTGTTCTCTGGCCCCTCCGATTGACTCCATGGTCCCCTCCTGGTTCTCATAGATGCATCTGGATACATACCCGGTATTGGCGATCTGGGCCACCAGATCGTCATAGTAGTCAATAAAGCTTGACTTCTTTTTGACATTGGGGTTCAGCGTGTATTCTTCTTCCATAAAGGCATTCTTCAGCGCTTCCGCCGTGGCCTTGTCCTCGGAACCGTCCGGCAGACGGAATCCCAGCATGGAAGGTTTCTGCTTCAGCTCCGGGTCAATGCGCAGGTTCTTCAGAGTATACAGAGTATCCTCCTCCGGCGTGCCGTCCTCTCCTTTAAGCACTTCCTCATTGTAAACCCAGCATTCTTCTCCCTTTGCGGCAATGACATTGCCGTCAGCATCCGTAACGTCGGCATCCAATACCACTTTTCTGTATCCGTCTGTGGTAAGCTTGCCGAACATCTGGATAGGGCTCCCGTCGTCTTTTCTCATGTAGCCATTGGGGTCGGACTTGCAGAATTTCACATTGTTCAGCGTCTCCGTGGTTCCGTCGCTGTTAACCACCGTCAGATTCCCTGTGGTAACTCCTGCGGCGGCAGCCAGCACCTCGTTTACCTTCACAGCCACATTGTGTATCAGCTGGTCAAATTCCGCCTGTATATTCATAATGACAGACTGGGAAACCTTGTCATAGTCACCATTCGCAATATCCGTGTAGTCAGCTCTGTGATCGCCTCTGGCCAGCAGCATGGCCTTCAGGCCGCCGATGTCCGTGTTCAGGTCGGAGGAAATCTCTTTGTTTAAATTAAATACCTCGGCCCCGTCTATATTGATATACTCTCTCGTTCCGTCCGCCAAAGTCCGATATGTGGCATTGGTAGGCCAGAAAGGTGTGTAAAATCCTGTCTCGGGGCTGGTCTGCAGCTCTATTTCATAGCACCTGGACCCTTTGACAAAGTCCGTGCCTTCTATCTGCACCCATACAGCTCCGAATACGTCTTCTTCATAATTTATATTGGCCAGTTCTCCCAGTTCGTCCAGCAACTGGTCCCTGATATCCCGCAGGTCATTGGCCTTCTCCACGCCCCCTGCCTCAATGGAACAGATGGTATCGTTCAAAGCAAGGATCTGCTTTCCGTATTTGTTGATTTTCTCCACCTGCTGTTTAATCTGAACGTTCAGATTGTCCTGATAGGAGGCGAGTCCGTCGTACACTGCCCCCGCCTTCTGAATAAACTCCTCCGCCCTCTGCACCAGGAGTCCCTGGGTCACTGCGCTGGAAGGGTCTTTGGCCAGCTCCTGAACGGAAGTCCAGAAATCCGTAACCGTGGTCTGAAAATCCTCGCCGCTCATCTCCCC
>CAMWWF010000167.1 GCA_947177885.1 uncultured Lachnospiraceae bacterium | reverse complement strand
GAGCGAGGCTTATCTGGGACATAAGTGGTGCAACTACTGGTTCCATGTGCACCATTTGAACGACAAGTCCGGTAAGATGAGCAAGTCCAAGGGCGATTTCCTGACCGTGTCCTTATTGGAATCCAAGGGATATGACCCCATAGTCTACAGGCTGTTCTGCTTACAGTCCCATTACCGTAAGCCCCTGGAGTTCTCTTATGAGAATCTGGACAATATGGTTGCCGCCTACGACAAGCTGGTGAAGAAGATCGGCACACTGCAGAAAGAGGGAGAAGCGGACAGGGAGAAATTTGCGGAGTACAGAGAACAGTTTGAGGCGGCTCTGTGCAATGATCTGAATTCTTCCATGGCGATCACCGTACTGTATGATATGCTGAAAGCGGATATTACGGATGCCACCAAGTACGCTCTGGCGGAGAGTTTTGACGAAGTGCTTTCCCTGAACCTGACGACTGCCCATGCGGCTAAGGAGGCGGATAACCGTGTGGATGCGGAACTGGAAAGCTATATTCTGGAAAAGATAGAGGAGCGCAGGGCTGCGAAGAAAGAGAAGGACTTTGCAAAGGCTGACGCTATCCGGAATGAACTGTTGGAAAAGGGTATTGTGTTGGAAGATACGCGCGAGGGTGTAAAATGGAAGAAGGCATAAGAGAGACAGACGGGATGCTGGCGGGGATTTTGGGAACCTTTCCCGGGAAACAGCAGGATATCAGGACGTATTCGCCGCTGACACTGGCTTATATCGGGGATGCGGTCTATGACCTTATCATCCGCACGGTAGTGGTGGCGCGGGCAAACCGCCCGGCAAACGAGCTTCATCGTACCGCGGTAAAATATGTCAGCGCCAATGCCCAGTCCGGGATCGTGCAGGAATTGATGGATAAGCTTACCGAGGAGGAACAGGCGGTCTACCGCAGGGGGAAAAATTCCAAACCCCACACTACCGCAAAAAATGCTTCTGTGACGGATTATATGAAAGCTACCGGATTTGAGGCTGTGATCGGCTATCTCTACCTGACAGACCGCATGGACAGAGTGCTGGAGCTGGTGGGGAAGGGGCTTGAGCTGGCAGGTATGAAGATCTGAGAGGGCACAAAGCTGCTTATGCCCATAGAGCAGCATGGAAGTGAGGATAAACATGGCATACGAAGAATTTACCATAGAAGGGCGAAACGCTGTCATTGAAGCATTTCGTTCCGGCAGGACGATAGACAAATTATATCTTTTGGATGGCTGCCAGGATGGTCCTGTCATGACCATCAGGCGTGAGGCGAAGAAGCATGACACTCTGGTGAAATATGTGACCAGGGAACGGCTGGATCAGATGTCCGACACGGGAAAGCATCAGGGGGTCATTGCCATAGCGGCGGCTTATGAGTACGCCGAGGTGGAGGATATCCTGGAGGCAGCGGAGAAAAAGGGGGAAGCACCTTTTATTTTCCTGTTGGATAATATTGAGGATCCCCATAATCTGGGAGCTATCATCCGTACCGCCAATCTGGCAGGAGCCCACGGCGTCATCATTCCCAGGAACCGGGCGGTGGGACTGACTGCCACCGTGGCGAGGACTTCCGCCGGGGCATTGAATTATACGCCGGTAGCCAAGGTGACAAATCTGGCGAAGACCATTGAGGATCTGAAAAAGAAAGGTCTCTGGTTCGTGTGTGCGGATATGGACGGAACCGTTATGTATCAGCTGGATCTGAAAGGGCCTGTGGGCCTTGTCATCGGCAGCGAGGGGCAGGGCGTGGGCAGACTGGTTAAGGAAAAGTGTGATATGACTGCGGCCATTCCCATGAAAGGTGACATCGACTCCCTGAATGCTTCCGTGGCAGCAGGCGTCCTGGCATATGAGATCGTGCGCCAGAGATTGCTGTGAAAAAGCCCATTTCACGATCCCGGTCCGAATGCTGAAGCGGCCAATGGGAACCAGGACGAAATCTGTACGGTTCAGAGTCGTCATAAAAATCGAAGGGGTGTTAAAGGTGACATACAGATATGCGGATTACGATTCCTGTACGGACGAGGTACTGATAGACCGTCTGCGCCATGGGGAAGATGCCATTATGGATTATATCTGCGACAGGTATAAGAATCTGGTGCGGAGCAAAGCCAAGTCCATGTTCATATTGGGGGCGGACAGCGACGATCTGATCCAGGAGGGTATGATCGGTCTGTTCAAGGCAGTGCGGGATTATGATATGGGAAGGGATGCCAGCTTCTTTACCTTTGCGGAACTGTGCATCAGCAGGCAGATGTATACGGCGGTGCAGGCGGCAAAGAGACAGAAGCATCTGCCTTTGAATACCTATATTCCATTGGATGCGGGAAGCACGAACCAGGAGGGCCGTGAGGAGAGCTCGCTGGCAGATCTGATCGCCGACAGGGCAGGTCTCAGCCCCGAGGAACTGGTACTGGACAAGGAACGGGTGGCCTATCTGGAGAAGACCATAGAGGCGGAGCTCAGCGACTTCGAAAAGCAGGTATTGGATCTCTATATGACGGGCATGAGCTATTCCCAGATCGCCAAAGTGCTGGGCAGGGAGGAAAAGGCCACCGATAACGCGTTGCAGCGACTTAAGGCAAAAATAAAAAAATTATTATAAAAGTGTTATAAATTTGTATGAACCTTGACTTTGAACGGTCAAGGTCATATAATTTACGAAGTAAAAAAACCGACTGACCGGTCGGACGGTTTGGCGGATCATAACAGTCCCGAATGGAAGGGATTGTGACAAAGCTGCACCGGATGGTGCAATGGAATAAACAGCAGGAGTGAGAGAGATGATTTCAAAATTCAGCGTGAAGAAACCTTATACGGTACTGGTGGGCGTTGTGCTGGCCATTATTCTGGGCGTGGTGTCTTTTACCAGAATGACGGCGGATCTGCTGCCCAGTATCAGTCTTCCTTATGTGATCGTCATGACTACATATCCCGGAGCCAGCCCGGAGACGGTGGAGATGGTGGTAACCCAGCCGGTGGAAGCCGGTATGGCCACAGTCAGCAATATCGAGAGCATCAGCTCCGTATCCGCTGAAAACTATTCCATGGTGGTTCTGGAGTTTGCCCAGACCGCGGATATGAATGCGGTTTCGCTGGAGATCAGGGAAAGCCTGGATCAGATCAGCAGTTATTGGGACGATTCTGTGGGTAATCCCATTATCATGAAGCTGAATCCCGATATGCTGCCTGTCATGATCGCGGCAGTGGGTGTGGACGGCATGGATAACGGTGAGATCAGCACTTATGTGCAGGATTCCATTATGCCGGAGCTGGAGAGCATCGAGGGTGTGGCGAGTGTCAGCGCTACCGGACTGCTGGAGGAGAGCGTCCATGTCATCATCCGACAGGATAAGGTGGATGAACTGAATGAGAAAATTTTTGCGGCCATTGACGATAAGATGAAGGATGCCGAGGAGGAGCTGGAGGACGCCAAGAAGCAGCTGGAAGACGGCCGGAAAGAGATATCTGACGGATGGAAAGAGCTGAATGACGGGCGGAAAGAACTTGCGGCCGGCAGGCAGGAACTTATCGACGGACAGCAGGAGCTGGACGAAAATAAGGATAAGCTGGAAGAAGGAAAGGATGCGCTTTCGGAGGGGAAGGAGCAGCTGACGGCGGCGCAGGCTCAGACAACGGCGGAGCTGGCGGCGAAGAAGACGGAGCTTCTCACGGTGAAGGCACAGCTGGATAATATGAAGAGCAGCCTGACCTCGGCGAAACAGCTGGAGGACGGAATCGCCCGGATCGATGCGGGAATGGCCCAGATCGACGCGGGATTGTCCCAGATCGATGCGGGAATGCCCCAGATCATCGAGGGGATCAGTCAGCTGGAAGCTGCCATAACCGGTCTCTCTCAGATAAAAGACGGGTTTGAGGCGGTTGTCGGATCGGGGGATAAGAATGCCATCGAACTTTTTAAAAATGCTCTCCTGGCGGCGGGGGAAAATGAGGAGATCCTTTCTGCCATCGATTGGGAGGATGCGTCTTCCGTGAGTAACCTGATCGCCGATATGGAAGCGCAAAAGGCCGAACTGGAGACCCGGAAGACCGAACTGGAGGCGCAAAAGGCCGGACTGGAAGCCCAGAAGACGGACCTGGCGGCCCAGAGGGAAAATATGGCAGCCGCACTGAACGCCCAGACCTCCGGTCTCGGCTATGCGGACTATGCATCCATGATAAACCAGCAGTTGTCGGCTATGGGTATGACCGATCTGGACACTGCCATCGCCACGGTAAATACAGGGCTGTCAGAGCTTGAAAAGGGTGAGATGACGGCGGCCATTGAATTTGCCAACGGCAAGGCATCCATCTCTCTGGGCGAGTACCAGATGGGACTTGCCGACACCCAGCTGGAAGCGGCGCAGAAACAGATCGACAGCGGCTGGGATGCCATGAAGGATGCGGAGACTCAGCTCAATGATGCCGCAGATCAGCTGAAAGACGCGGAAGATCAGATGAAGGATGCGGAAGATCAGTTGGAGGACGGTCAGGAACAGCTGGAGGACGCAAGACAGACTGCTTATGATTCCGCCGATCTGAACAACATTTTAACGGTGGAGGCCATAGAAGGACTCCTGACGGCACAGAATTTCTCCATGCCTGCCGGTTATGTGACGGAGGAAGGCATTGACTATATGGTCCGTGTGGGTGACAAGCCGTCTACGGTGGAGGAGCTTCAGGCGATGCCGCTTTTGAATCTGCATATGGACGGTGTGCCTGTGATCACACTGGGAGACGTGGCGGATGTGTTTTATACGGATAATTCCGATGAGATATATGCGAATGTGAACGGAAGCGCAGGGATCATGCTGACGATCCAGAAGCAGACCGGTTATTCCACCGGCGAGGTATCCGACCTGCTGGCTGACCGGTTCGGGGAGCTGATGGATGAGAATCCTGACCTTACACTGATCACACTGATGGATCAGGGCATATACATAGATCTGGTGATGGATTCCATTCTCAGCAATATCCTTTTCGGCGGCGGGCTGGCTATTCTGATACTGCTGATATTTTTAAAGGATCTGAGACCTACGGTGGTGGTAGCATTTTCCATCCCTATCAGCCTGGTGACCGCCATAGTGTGTATGTATTTCAGCGGCGTGACGTTGAATATCATTTCCCTGTCCGGTCTGGCGCTGGGTATCGGTATGTTGGTGGATAATTCCATTGTTGTCATCGAGAATATATACCGGTTGCGGAGCGAGGGATATTCGGTGCGGGAAGCTGCCATGGAGGGAGCCGGAGAAGTATCCGGTGCGATCATGGCCTCCACCCTGACTACCGTCTGCGTGTTCCTTCCCATCGTGTTTACCGAGGGAATCACCAGACAGCTCTTTGTGGATATGGGACTGACCATTGCCTATTCGTTGCTTGCCAGTCTGGTGATCGCACTGACTGTGGTGCCGGCCATGTCCTCCAAGGTGTTGGCAGTGACAAAGGAGCAGAAGGAAAGCAGATTTTTCACCGGTCTGACAAAGGGCTATGAGAAGCTGCTGGCAGTATCCCTTAAGGTGAAGCCTGTGGTGTTTGTGGTGGTACTGGCATTGCTGGCGGCGAGTGTGGCACTGGCATTTACAAACGGAACGGCTTTTATGTCGGATATGGATTCCAACCAGCTTACCGTCAGTGTGGAGCTGGAGGATGATGCCACACTGGAGGAAACGGCGGCTCTGACCGATCGGGTGGTGGAAGCGATCCTTTCCATAGAGGACGTTCAGAATGTGGGCGCCATGACAAGCGGTTCCAATATGTCGCTTCTGGGAGGCGGCAGTACCGGAGGCGCCGAGAATGTTACGGCGATCTATGTGGTGGCCCGGGAAGATAAGTCCATGAGCAATGAGGAGATTGCGGACATCATCGAGGAAAAGACGGCGGATCTGGATGCGGAGATCACGATCGACACCTCCAGCATGGATATGTCTGCCATGGGCGGAAGCGGTATTTCGATTCAGGTCCGGGGACGTGATCTGGACACTCTGCAGCGGATCGCCGGGGAAGTGGCGGCAATTCTGGAGAATGTGGAAGGTACTGCGGATGTCAATGACGGACTGGAGGAAGCGGAAGAGGAGCTGCGTGTCCTCATAGACCGCAATAAGGCAGTGGACTATGGCCTGACGGTTGCCCAGGTATTTACCCAGATCTCCGCAAAGCTTGCGGCGGCCAGCAGCAGTACCACGCTGGTGGCAGCGGATAAGGATTACAGTGTTTACGTTATGAGCGGCAGTGATATGGGGCTGACACGGGCTTTGGTGGAAGATATTGAGATCAGGGGCACGGACGAAGACGGCGAAAGTGTGAAAGTGCCTCTGTCCGAGCTGGCATCCTTTGAGCCCGCTTATGCGCTGACCTCCATCAATCGTGTGGAGCAGACCAGGTACATTCAGGTATCTGCGGCGATCGCGGAAGGGTATAATGTAGGACTTGTGGCAAATGATGTGGAGAAGGCACTGGCGGGTTATGCGGTCCCCAGCGGATATCAGCTGGTATTTTCCGGTGAAAACGAGATGATCGAGGATGCCATGGAGCAGATGGTGCTGATGCTGGTTCTGGCTGTTGCGTTCATGTACCTGATCATGGTGGCGCAGTTCCAGTCGTTACTGTCTCCCTTTATCATTATGTTTACAATCC
>CAMWWF010000166.1 GCA_947177885.1 uncultured Lachnospiraceae bacterium | reverse complement strand
AAACAGGCATCGGAAACAAAGTGAATATGCTAAATTATAGTAAGAGAACTAGGCGATTGCGAAACTATTTCCGCAAGTGACGGGACTGGTCAATATATACAAAAACGGGCTCCGATGCAGTGGCAAGTCGCCCTTATTTTGTATATATTGCCCATTCCCTGTTCCAGAAAAGAGGTGTTTCGCAAACGCCTAGTAAGAGAACATGGGAAAGGAGCATGTAAGTTGCTATGACAAGTCAGACATTGTGGGAAGCACGTAAATATGAGGAGGCGTTCGGAAAGACTATTTCGGAGGGGGAACGTCCGAATTTTCATCTATCCCCCCGCACCGGATGGATGAATGACCCCAATGGATTTTCTTGGTACGAGGGGAAATATCATATGTTCTATCAGTACCATCCGTATAATTCCTACTGGGGCCCCATGCATTGGGGACATGCGGTGAGTGAGGATCTGCTGCACTGGGAGTATCTGCCTGCGGCGCTGGCGCCGGATGAAACCTACGACAGAGATGGGTGCTTCTCGGGGAGCGCGATTACGCTTCCTGACGGCAGACAGTTGTTGATGTATACGGGAGTGGTCAGAGAGCGTCAGTCCAATGGGGATTATAGTGAAGTCCAGACCCAGTGTCTTGCTGTGGGAGATGGGGTGGATTATGTAAAATATGTGAAGAATCCTGTTTTGGATGAAAAGGATTTGCCCGAGGGCGCAAGCAGATATGACTTTCGTGATCCGAAAATGTGGAGGGAAGAAGACGGTTCCTATAGGTGCGTTATCGGGAACCGGTCTGTGGATGGAAGCGGGCAGATTTTGCTTTTTGGGAGTGAGGATGGTTTTCAATGGCATTATAAAAAAGTGTTAGACGCAAACCATGACCGCTTCGGAAAGATGTGGGAATGCCCGGATTTCTTCTTTTTGGACGGGAAGTGGGTGCTGCTCACCAGTCCCCAGGACATGATTCCCTCCGCATTTGAGTATCACAATGGAAATGGGACGCTCTGCCTGATTGGGGACTTTGACAGGGAGACGGAGGATTTTACGGAGGAGTCGAATCAATCTATAGATTACGGTATTGATTTTTATGCTCCACAGACAATTCTTACACCGGATGGGCGCCGGGTGATGATCGGCTGGATGCAGAACTGGGATACCTGTAACCACAGGAGGAACCATGATGAAGCCTGGTTCGGGCAGATGAGCCTGCCCAGAGAATTGTCTATAAAGAACGGGAGACTGTACCAAAAGCCTGTCAGGGAATTGAAGGAAATGAGGAAAAACAGGGTTTCCTATAATGATGTAATCGTTACGGGTATGATCAGGCTGGAGGAAATCAAGGGGCGCAGGATAGACATGGAGTTGACGATACGCCCGGAGGAGGGATGCGACCTTTACAGGAAATTCGCGGTTCGTTTTGCCCAGAACGATCTGTACCATACATCCTTAAGCTTCCGCCCAGGAGAATCAGTGCTGAAGATCGACAGAAAATTTTCCGGTTCCAGAAGGGCTATCATTCATCAGAGACGCAGCAAGGTAAATCATGCGGCCGGGCAGCTGAAAATGAGGATTATTCTTGATCGGTTCAGCGTGGAAGTCTTTGTAAATGATGGGGAACAGGTTCTCTCGGCTGTGTTGTACACAGAACAGGAGGCGGACGGCATCTCCTTTATTGCGGACGGGACTGTGAATATGAATGTCGTGAAGTATGACCTTGTATAAAGTCATGGTTCCGTTTACAGGCAAAACTTTGAGCGTTGTGTATTTGATTAATGAAGAGTGGTGAGAAGGAGGCAGGCGTAAAGTGAAGAGATTCGATGTGGTAGCGCTTGGAGAACTTTTGATAGATTTCACGGAGAATGGGACAAGTGAGCAGGGAAATCCCGTCTATGAGGCCAATCCCGGAGGCGCTCCCTGCAATGTGCTGGCCATGCTGCATAAGGCCGGAAGGAAAACTGCTTTTATCGGGAAAGTGGGACAGGACATTTTTGGGAATCGTCTGAGGGAGGTTTTAGATGATGTGGGGATTGATACCTCCAATCTGGTCATGGACCCAAAGGTGCGGACGACTCTGGCCTTTGTGGAGACTTTGTCTGGCGGTGACAGGGATTTCTCCTTTTACCGCAATCCGGGCGCTGATATGATGCTGAGAGAGGAGGAGTTACAGGAGGATTTGCTCAGGAATACACAGATCTTTCACTTTGGCACACTTTCCATGACTCATGAGGAAGTGCGCAGGGCGACGAAGAGGGCTGCGGCGATTGCGAAAGAAAGCGGCGCGTTGATTTCCTTTGACCCGAATCTGCGCCCTCCTCTGTGGGAAAGCCTTGACGCGGCGAAAGAACAGGCCGCATACGGTTTTTCCCAGTGTGATATATTGAAGATTTCCGACAATGAAATCCAGTGGTTTACGGGGGAAGCGGATTTTGATGCAGGCATTCGGAAATTGCAGGAGCAATATCATATTCCCCTGATTATGCTCTCCATGGGCCGGGAGGGGAGCCGTGCCTATTACGGGGATTGGCGGGTGGAAGCTGCTCCCTTCCTGCAGAATACGACCATAGAGACCACGGGAGCGGGAGATACCTTTGGGGCTTGCTGCCTGCACCATGTGCTGCAATATGGTCTGGACAATCTGGACAGGGAGAAGCTGACAAAGATGCTGACTTTTGCCAATGCGGCGGCTTCTATCATTACTACCAGAAGGGGCGCGTTGCGGGTGATGCCCTGGGTGGAGGAAGTGGAAGCCTTCATAGAGAGCAGAAAGAACTAAGTCACGGCTTTGGGAATCATTGTTGTACCTGCTCATGTGTAGTCCCACCACAGGCGTAAGAGACGGGCAGACACATGAGCAGCGGCTTGGCGGCAGCGGATTCCTGCAGCAGAAGATTCACACATGTCTGTGCCATCTCCCGAACAGGCTGGACGATGGTGGAGCAGACATATTCGGAGTCCCCAAACTGCCGGATTCCGTCGAAGCCGATTACCTGCACATCTTCGGGGATCCGCAGATGCATTTTCTTTAATACCTTTATTATATAGCAGGCCACCTTGTCCGTCACACAGAAAATGCCATCGAAAGATAATTTCCCCTGGTCCATATGTTCTGCCAGGAAGGCGTCAAATCTTTCAAACGATTCGCCATCTTCAAGAATCAGCATCTCGTAGTTCATTTTTTTGACAAGACATCCATTTTCAAATCCAGCCTTGCGCTTGTTGGGCTCATTGTTCAGCGAAGATCCTGTGCGGAGGAAGGCCACATTGCGACAGCCCAGGTCCGCAAGCTTTTCGGCAGCCAACTGACCGCCCATGAAATTATCGCATGCCACACAGGGGATGCCGGAACCCATGGAGCGGTCAATGGATACAAAGAGAACCCCCTCGGGGACAATCAGGTTGGGATTGTAGGTGAGGCCGATGATTCCGTCTACTTTGTTATTCTGGAGCATGGCCACATATTCCTGCTCCAACTCTGGGTTGAAATCTGTGGTGCATAGCAGCATCCGATACTTCCGGCTCTGCAATGCCTGGTTGATATGATGGGTTAATACGGCAAAAAAAGGCTCCCAAAGATTTGGTATCAGCAGCGCAACTGTGCCGGTCTTGTCGGTTTTCAGGCCCTTGGCGTAGCTGTTTACATGATAATTCAGTTTTTGAATGGCCTCCTCCACTTTCGTCTTATAAGGTTCTCTGACGGGCAGACCGTTTACTACTTTTGAAACCGTACTCAGCGCTACATCTGCTTCGGATGCCACATCTTTCATGGTAGGGGCAGAGTTTGCTTTTTTCATGATATTCACTCCTTCGACCATATTATACTATTTGGAAAATGTTTTGTAAAATGCAAAAAAATGAAAGGATTCACAAAAATAGAGAATTGAAATATGTATGGATTATATAAATTGCCTATTTGCATTGCAAGGATTATAATAAAAATGTTTAAGTATCGGACATCTGGCGACAGGGAACACGGGATTGCAGAGAATATGAGTTAGAGAAGAAATCGGCATAAGAGAGGTATATCCCCCGGCTCCGTTTTATTACAAAAGCGGGGTCCGGGGGATAATTTTCGCAGTTAATTGTCCAGAATCTGGAAAGAAACCGTCACCACAAACAGGTCCGCATTGGTCTCCCAGCTAAAGGATCCGCCGCAGGCTTCCGTGAAGCTCTGGGCGATGGACAGTCCCAAGCCGCTGCCGCCGTCGGTGCGGCTCTGATCCCCTCTGGTAAAGCGCTCCGTGAAATCCTTGCCTTTTTCCAGTTCCAGATGGGAGGTGTTCTTTACACTGGCCACCGCCAGGCTTCCGTCGGTCTGCAGGGTTACGAACACTCTGGAGCCGTCCAGGGAGTACTGTATGGCGTTCTGGAACAAGTTCTGGAACACACGGTACATCCGTTGGCCGTCGGCCAGGATCATCACCGGCGATTCCGGGATCTCCGTGCGGAAAGTGACTCTGCTGCCCTCGATCTGTTCTTCCATATCCGCCAGGGTCTGGCGCAGCAGTTTTCCGAAGTCCAGCTTTTCCATGTGCATGGGCAGTTCCCCGGAGGCGGCCTTGCTCACGGCAAACACATCCTGCACCATGTTTTTCAGCCGCTGGGATTTTTCGTCCAGGATCTTTACATAGTCCCGCACATGCTCCGGCAGTTCTTTTTCTTCTTTGAGGAACTGCACATAGCTGATGATGGAGGTCAGAGGCGTTTTGATGTCGTGGGACACGTTGGCGATGAGTTCCACCTTCATGCGCTCACTCTTCATCTGTTCGTCCACAGCGCTAATCATGCCGTGCCGGATGTCCTCCAACTGGGCCATGGTATCCTCCAGATCATGGCCTGCGAGGGTGTTGTTCTCATTGGATTTACTGTTCCCGATAGCAAGTCTTTTTTTCGCATTGTCTTCGGTAAAATCATCGTTCCCTGCGAAGCCGCCGCTTTCCTCATAGTTTCCGTTTCGAATATCCCGGATACGATTTGACAATGTCTCCAGATCCCGGGCAATCTCCATATTTTTCGCGCCGATCCGGTATTGCAGCACCAAAAATCCCACCAGGATCAGGAAGAATAAGCAGCCCATGCCCCAGATAGTTTCCGCGTTGTGGCAGCCCTGGGTATAGCCGATTACCCCTCCCGCCAGCATCAGCAGCCCGAAGACGGCGCAGGCGGCAAAGGCTGCGACGTTGCGGCGCGCAGTCCTCACGGACAAGGGCTGCCGCAGATCTCTGGCGCCAAAGGTCCGGAGCAGCTTGGCTGTCAGACCGTGCTTCCATACTTTCTGGTTGCGGCGCAGGTCGTTGACGGCCAGGTATGCCAGCCAGAAGAGAATCACATAGGCCCAGCCGGGAAGACTGCGGAGCATCCAGGTGACGGATCTGCCGAGATAAGCCGCGTCATACCCGTAGTCCACAGCTGTCATGTACTCCCATTCGTACCAAAAATCTCCGTAGTTCTGGCTGAACCCTGTAATCCAGAGAAGAAATATAGAATACAGAAACAGCAGACCCAGCAATATTTTTCCCTCAAACCAGATTTTTCCGGTGAACCGGGCGATGGCCGCATCCGCCTCCCGCTTGGACTTCCTGCACAGGAATGCCATGAGCAGCAGCGCCAGTCCTATTGCCAGAATCACCATGCAGCTTATCAGCCATTTTCTGTTTGCGAGAGTATTGTAACGCATCCAGTACAAGGAATTGTCCATCTGCTGATAGCTGCCCCTGGCGTTCGAACTCCATGTATACAGCACGGGTTCCTGGGCAGCGGCTATGCAGATCACGGCCTTTTTCATCTCCTCATCCACTGTAAAATTGCGGTAGCCTGGCACATACCATTCGCTGTTGTCCCGGTAATAGCCGTCCCCGTAGACATCCAACTCATTTCCGTCCTTGATAATTCTGACTTTCCCATCTGCATATTGCAGCAGGAAATTGTATCCTTCCGGTGCGGTCAGGCCGCCATCTGTATCCAGCAGTTCCGAATTGGCATAGAGAACCTGGCCGTCGTAAGCCACCAGATAGAGCAGATTCTGGTCCCTTTTGATACTGTTGTGATACTGCTGGGCAATCTTTTTGCATAGTTCCTTCCGATTTTTTTCCCGCTGCTGGTCTGTGAGGGAATCCTCCCGGTCCTGCCGGCTATAGTCGTACCTATAGTCGTACCAATAGTCGTACCACTGGTCAGGATTCAGTTCGTATTCCTTTCGATAATATTCATCCAACTCATGATAATACATTTCCAACTCTTCGTCAGACAACCCCAGTTCCTCGGAGGGAATCTGTATTTCATCAAGAGGCTCCTGCACAGGCTGCTGCGTAATTATCGTGACCTCATCTTCCGCAACGCCGGAAATGCCGGGATAGGCATAGCCATAGTAATCATAATAGTCATAGTAATTGTCATAATAGCCGTTGTAAGAATCGGTGGCCATAGCCAGAAAAGCCTCCAGGCGTCCTGAGATATAGTCCCTAAAACGACCGCTCTGCTGATAGTCTTCCTGCAACACCTTATCCGGATGTCTCCAGAAATCTCCCGGCAGGTTCTGCGCAAGGTCGATGCCGCCGGCCAGCGTCAGGCTGGCTCCCGCGAAGAAGATAATAAAGCTAATTCCTTTTTTCCTGTTTTTCCATTTTGTATCCAATGCCCCACACCACCTTTATATATTCT
>CAMWWF010000165.1 GCA_947177885.1 uncultured Lachnospiraceae bacterium | reverse complement strand
CGGATGCTGGCCATGTATGAGGCCATGAAGGCTGCGGACGCATCCTATGACGCCTCTCTTTCCTCTGCCAGCGGCCTGGTAGGCGGTGACGGAGAACGGGTTGCATCGGCCCGCCGCAGCGGCAGTCTGCTCTGCGGCTCCTTCCTGGGACTGGTTATGGAGAAGGCAATTAAAATGGGCGAATCCAATGCCTGCATGAAGCGCATTGTAGCGGCACCTACCGCAGGCTCCTGCGGTGTAGTCCCTGCCGTCTTCCTTTCTCTGGAGCAGGAGAAGGGCTATACACCGGAACAAATGGCAAAAGCCCTGTATGTCAGCGCCGGTATCGGCGGTGTCATTGCCCAGAGAGCCTCCATTTCCGGCGCTGCAGGCGGCTGTCAGGCAGAAATCGGCGCCGCCTCCGCCATGGCTGCAGGGGGAACCGCCTTTCTCCTGGGCTGTGACGGGGAAACCATCTCCCATGCCGCCGCTCTGGCCATGAAAAATCTTCTGGGACTGGCCTGCGACCCGGTAGCCGGGCTGGTGGAAGTTCCCTGTGTGAAGCGGAACGTAATCGGTGCTGTCAACGCACTGACCTCCGCGGACCTGGCCAATGCTGGCGTGCGCAGCAAAATCCCCCCGGATGAGGTATTCGACGCCATGAGAAGCATCGGCAAAGCACTGCCGGAGGAATTAAAGGAAACCGGAAAGGGCGGTCTGGCGGCCACTCCCACCGGCGCAATATACAGAGAAAGCATAAAGGGCCTGGGTTAATCCCCAGGCCTTTGCCTATCTTATCCGCCTTCTGCGGCCGTTCCTGTCATTCTTTCTCCTGCGCCTTCCCTCTCCGTCCATCTGCCCATGACAGCTTTCACACACGCCGAAAGCGCTGTCAAAGGGCAGCGGTTTGCCGCAGTACTGACATTTTCGGATATAATTTTTCTTATCCTTTGACAGATACCGCATAATAGTATCCTCTGTCTTCTCTCTCTCCTGGCCAAGCCGTTTCAGATCCATCTCCTTGCCCATTCGTACGGAAAATTGATAATAAAGATCCAACAGTTTGTAAAAAGTCTCATACCGCAGCAAACCCGTATCGGAGCACATCATCAGCGCCGGAAAATGCAGAGAAACATCTGCGGAGTAAGTCTTGCAATAATACAGCCACAGTGCCACCACATCCCTGTTTCTGGTGTCAATGGAACAGGTCAGCATCCTGTAAAGCATACGTTTATCTTCAAAGCCGTCTATTTCCTTTCTGTCCCGATACGCCCTTTCATAAAGGAACAGAATCTCTTCAATGCTTATTTTTACGAAAGGTTCTTCTATCTCTACAGACTTCCATATTGTCATCACAGCATCCAGAGGATCATCCATATCCAGCAGCACCTGCGGAAATCCCAGGCTCACATGATCCACTTTGGGCTCCTCTCTCCCAAAATGTTCCCGGATATAATCAAGCCCCTCCTGTCCCACAGCATTCACATAACCCGTATCATATAGGCCGAAGCGTCCTGCTCTTCCGGCAATCTGCAGAATCTCCGAAGTCTTGAGACGACGGGTATTTTTTCCGTCGAATTTGTCCGTCTGTATAAAAACGATTCGCCGCACGGGAAGATTCAGTCCCATGCCTATGGCATCGGTGGACACCACAATCCGGGTCTCTCCTGCAGCAAAAATGCGGATTTGTCTTCTTCTGATCTCAGGCGGCAGACTGCCGTAAATCACACTGACCCGAATCCCCTGGCGCTCCAGCCGCCCTGCGATATCCAGCACCATCCTCTTTGTAAATACAATCAGGGCATCCCCCTCTCTCACGTCCTCCGGAAACGAAAAGGGCTCCTCCTCACAAATCAGCCGGGTCTTCCTCTCGTAGCGGTGTATCTCACAGGTATCTCCGCACAGAGAAATCAGATGCTTCACAACATCCTCTGCCGCAGGGCTCATGCAGACATGAATTTCATCAGCCTGAATCCCCAGAATCGCCCTTGTCCAGGAATGTCCCCTGTCAGAGTCCCCTATCATCTGCGCCTCATCTATTACAGCTATATCGTATTTTTGATCCAGATCCAGCATCTCAACGGTAGAGGCAGTAATTCTGCTGCCCTCCTCATAGATGCATTCCTCCCCAGTAAGCATGGTACAAGGCACTCCGGCATCCTTCATCTTCTCATAGACTTCCAGAGCCAGCAGCCTCAAAGGCCCCAGATACACGCCTTTTTCCGCCTCCTTCAGCCGTTCCAGGGCCTGATAAGTCTTCCCGCAGTTGGTGGGTCCCACATGGAATACAAATTTCCGGGACATTTCCAGAGCCCTGGGAAATTCCGTCTCGGGCCTGGTGGGAACCATATCTATAATCTCATTTTTTAACTCCACGTCCGTATATTGTTTGATAATATTCAACAGCGTTTTCTGACATATGCTGTAGTTTCCCTGCTCCCTCAGATATCCCAGAAACTTGGCCGTCACCAGCTCCTGCTCCTCCGCCCTCAAACTGGCCAGATCCAGACGCACAAGCTGCTCCATCATCATATCCCGAACCTTCATAACGGCAACCTGATTGCTGTCTTTCAATGCGTAATAAGCCAGATTTCTGATCTGCCTGTGATACTCTTCCAGATGCGCCTGACTCACCTTACAGTCCTGCAGCCGCTTCATCTCCTTCAGCAGCCGGTCAATCCTTTCGACGTACCCCTTCTTTCCTCCGTTGTTTTTCTTTTTCGTACTTTGAACCCAGTCTCTGTATTGGGCAAAATAAAACTGTACCAATTTTTCCTTCTGTATCATGTCTAATCCTGTATTTTCTCCCCTCTCTCAGACCGGAATTCCGTCAGCTTTTATACGGTTCAGGCTTTCGGCATTCCGGACATTTGATATCCGAATATTTATATCCAAAATCACAAAAGATTCTCCCTGAAATAACGGATTCTCTCAAAAAACTGCGGATAGAAATCCCTGCAGGCATCAAAAGGTTCCAGATAAAAAGTGCGAAGCAGCAGCAGGTTCAGTGCCTTTGCCCTTTCCATATCCTCCGTTCCTGCCAGCGCCTCCTCCTGTCCGTTCAAAAAATAATGCCATTCCCGCACAAAGGCATGGTATTTGTCTGTGTCCGGAGTGTCTATCCACTTAGCCGCCTTCACTTTGGAGCGATTGGCCCTGGTACATTCCTTTGTCTGAAGAAAATATCGGAAATCCCCGCTTTCATAATAACGTCCCAAAGGAAACAGCCGGCAGACCCCCGGGCGATATGGATAAATGCCGCATCTGCCTTTTTCATCCAGAAAAGCGCATTGCTTTTTGCTGCCTGCCATTTTCATATTGGGCAGAATAATGCCGTCCACCACATTCCATTCCACGGCCTCTTCCGCCAGCAGTTCGGACAATGGCTTTCCATATCCGGTCTGAATCCGGTATATGTCAAAAGGGTCCAGAATTACGGAATTCCCCATGTCCGTGCAGCAGCCGGAGCATCCCTCACAGCCATGGCAGTCCGCCCTCACCATATCATTCTCACCGTACAAACGTCCATCGGAAATTTCTTCCAGCCTTACATTGCGTTTCATAATTTTCACTCCATATACCATAGATTTAAGAGGCCGTAGGACACTGTCTTTTATTTTAACATATTCGTACCAAGGGATAAAGACATTTTTGTCAAAATCCTGCTGTTTTTCGTTTTTGCGTCTCTGATTCTTCTGTATATCATTGTTCCGTTGATGTCTCTTCTTTAAGATAGCTCTTCCATTTGTAACTCTTTTGTCTGTATTTCTTCTGTTGGCGACTCTTTTATTGTTTTTTCCATTTGCGACTTTTCTGTCTTCATTTTTTTCGTTGGCGACTCTTTTATTGTATTTTTTCCATTTGCGACTTTTCTGTCTGTATTTTTTCGTTCACGACTCTTCTGTTGTATTTCTTCCGTTGGCGACTCTTCTGTCTGTATTTCTTCCGTTTGTAATTCTTCTGTGGAAAACCCGCATACTCTGAAAATAAAAAAACCCTGCGCCAGCATTCGGTGCCGACGCAGGGAATACATAAAATTTTTACAATTCTGCATGTACTGCCGTTTCAGATACAGCGGCTCAGTTCTTGTTGGCCAGCTCGGCCCGCAGTTTTTCGGTGAGAGCAGGCACAATCTTGTTCAGATCTCCTACTATGCCGTAGTCTGCCACTTCAAAGATAGGCGCCGTGTCATCCTTGTTAATGGCAACGATGATGTCGGACTCCTCCATACCAGCCAAATGCTGAATGGCTCCCGAAATACCGATAGCAAAATATACATTGGGACGAACGGTCTTTCCGGTCTGTCCTACCTGCAGATCCTTAGGCTTCCAGCCTGCATCCACAACGGCACGGGAGCAGCTCACGGTACCGCCCAGAACCTCAGCCAGTTCATCCAGCATCTTGAAGTTTTCAGGACCGCCCATTCCACGGCCGCCGGATACCAGTATTTTGGCATCCATAATATCCACGGTATCGGATACTGCCTTCACTACCTCCAGAATCTCCACATAATTCTGGTTGGGTGTAAATCCGGGATTGAATTCCACCACATTGGCTTTCACTCCTGCCTTCTTCTCTCTCTTCTGCATAACGCCGGGGCGAACGGTAGCCATCTGCGGACGGAAATCAGGGCAGGCGATGGTGGCAATGGTATTTCCGCCGAATGCAGGACGGGTCATCAGCAGCTGATTGTGCTTCTGCTCCTTGCCGGGCACGGGATTCAGCGGGAAATCTCCGATATCAAGCTGTGTACAGTCTGCCGTCAGACCGGTATGTATCCTTGCGGAAACCCTGGGGCCCAGGTCACGGCCGATGGCTGTGGCGCCTACCAGGAAAATCTCCGGTTTGAACTCATTGATTACGGAAGCCAGCGCATGTGCGTAAGGCTCTGTTCTGTACTCCTTTAACTCGGGATCATCTACCACGATAACTCTGTCAGCGCCGTACTCGGCCAGTTCATCTGCCAGACCCTTTACATCGCTTCCCACCAGCACGGCAGTCACTTCCGTGCCAAGGTCATCGGCCAGATCCTTGCCCTTGCCGATCAGCTCAAAGGCAATGCTGTTGACGGTGTTGTCCACCTGCTGGGCAAAGACAAATACACCCTTATATTCCTCTAAATTCATTGTTCTTCCTCCATACTATTTATTATGAAAGTCTTCATCACCTGAAAACAGGTCTGTGTTTAACGGCCTTCCGGTCCGCTTTCCCGAAATACTGCCAAGAGAACCAGTGCCGCAAACAATCCTCAGCTCTTTATATCACATGTTTTACCTTAAGCTTGTCGACAATATATGCAACCGCCTCCGTGGGGTCCAGAGCAACCTTCTCGCCGGCACCCTTTCTCACCTTGTCGGAAGCTTTGGCAATCTGTGTGGGTGATCCCTTCAGACCCAGGTTGGAATCCTCCACATCCTTCAGATCAGCCCTGCCCCAAACCGTAATCTCAGCCTTGCAGGCGTCAAAGATTCCGCCGGGTGTCATGTATCTGGGCTCGTTCAGTTCTGCCAGTGCTGTAATCAGGCAGGGCATCTTGGCCTTCAGCACGTGATATCTGTCGTCATACTGACGTTCAACAATAACACTGTCTCCCTCGATCTTCAGATTCTGTGCATAGGAGATAACAGGAATATCCAGGTGCTCGGAAATCTGAGGTCCAACCTGAGCGGTATCTCCGTCGATTGCCTGACGTCCGGTAATGATCAGGTCATATTCCATATTGCGCAATGCGCCTGCCAATGTCTGGGATGTAGCCCATGTGTCAGCGCCGCCCAGCACCCTGTCCGTTACCAGAACGCCCTTGTCAGCGCCCATGGCAATTGCCTCGCGCAGCACGTCTTCCGCCTTGGGAAGTCCCATGGTCAGAACGGTAACCTCTGCGCCGTACTGATCCTTTAATCTAAGAGCCGCTTCCAAGCCAGCCTTGTCGTCAGGGTTCATAATGGTCATCATGGCAGCTCTGTCCAGAGTACCGTCGGGATTGAACTTTACGCCGCCCTTGGTATCAGGAACCTGCTTAATACAAACAACAACTTTCATTGTATTTTCACTCCTTATTTTCTATATTTCATATCCTCTGTTTCAAACCTTGATCCACGGTTTCCTGCTGCTGCAGGCCCTGAATCGTCTGCCTGCCTACTTCAACAGCGCCGCACTGATAACCATGCGCTGAACTTCGCTGGTTCCTTCATAGATCTCCGTGATCTTGGCGTCACGCATCATGCGTTCCACATCATATTCTCTTGTGTAGCCGTAACCGCCGTGAAGCTGAACGGCCTTGGTGGTAACTTCCATGGCAACCTCTGCAGCATAAAGCTTGGCCTGAGCGGCTTCGAATCCGTACTCCTTCTGAGAAGCCTTAGCCATTGCAGCCTTGTACACCAGCAGCTGGGCAGCCTGCACCTTTGTAGCCATGTCGGCCAGCTGGAACTGGGTATTCTGCTGTGCGGCAATGGACTTGCCGAACTGTTTTCTCTCCTTGGTATAAGCCACGGTTCTCTCCAGAGCACCCTCTGCAATACCCAGAGCCTGAGCGGCTATACCGATACGTCCGCCGTCCAGAGTATGCATGGCGATCTTGAAGCCCTGGCCGATCTTGCCCAGCAGATTCTCCTTGGGAATACGGCAGTCCGTAAATATCAACTCATATGTAGAATAACCGCGGATACCCATCTTC
>CAMWWF010000164.1 GCA_947177885.1 uncultured Lachnospiraceae bacterium | reverse complement strand
AAAGAGGGGGAATCGCCCGGAACGATTTCCGGAAAGCCGATTGATAAGCGGTCTGGAGATTCCGAGAGTCTATTGGAATAGAATAGGAGGGTTTTATGTTAGAGGAATTAAAAAAATTAGTCTATGAGGCCAATATGGATCTGCCCAAGTATGGTCTTGTCACTTTTACCTGGGGCAATGTCAGCGCCATTGACAGGGAGAGCGGATTGTTTGTGATCAAGCCCAGCGGTGTGGAGTATGACAGGCTGCGGCCCGAGGATATGGTCGTGGTGGATCTGGATGGAAATAAGGTGGAGGGACGCTATAATCCTTCCTCCGATACGGCTACCCACAAGGAACTTTACAAGGCGTTTCCCGCCGTTGGCGGCATCGTACATACCCATTCCTCCTATGCCACCAGCTGGGCTCAGGCGGGAAGGGACATTCCCTGTTACGGTACCACCCATGCCGATTATATTTACGGGGAGGTGCCCTGTGTCAGATGCCTCACTGCGGAAGAAATCGAGGAGGCATATGAGGAAAATACGGGTCATCTGATCGTCAGTGAGTTCAGGCGTCTGGGCAAGGATCCTGTGGCAGTGCCTGCGGTACTCTGTAAAAATCATGGTCCCTTTGCCTGGGGAAAAGATGCCAAGGAGGCGGTACATAATGCGGTAGTGCTGGAGGAGGTTGCCAAGATGGCTTACCGCGCGGAGACCATCAATCCCCGGATCCTGCCGGCACCCCAGGAACTGCAGGATAAGCATTACTACAGAAAGCACGGGGCTAACGCTTACTACGGGCAGGCGGAGAAGTAGAGTTTTGGGTATATTCCGCAAGCGCTTTGTAGTCGGAGATCGTGAAAGAAGCGGTCCTGTGCAGATGCGGGATGCTTTCGTGTGCTTTGCGAAAGAAGATCCGGGACAGGAACGCAGGTAACAAAGGGGGGCGGACAATATGTCTGTGCCCGTGCACATTCGGCATTTTATGGATGAAAATACTGGACGTGGAAAGGAATCTGTGCTAGTATAAATTTGATGGTTGTTCGGAGTCGGGAGGATTCCGAACCATTGTAAATTCGGACGAATAAGGAAGCTTCAGGCGTTGGCCTGGGCAGAATGGAGGAAACCATGAACAATTTAGAACTGCAAAAGCACGCGAATGAAGTGCGAAAAGGCATTGTAACCGCAGTTCACGGTGCAAAGGCAGGTCATCCAGGCGGTTCTCTTTCCGCAGCAGATGCATTTACATTCCTGTATTTTGAGGAAATGAACATTGATCCGGAGCATCCCGACAAGAAGGACAGGGATCGCTTTGTACTGTCAAAGGGTCACACGGCTCCCGGGCTGTATTCCGCACTGGCTAACAGAGGATTCTTCCCTGTGGAGGATCTGAAAACATTGCGCCATCTGGGCTCATATCTTCAGGGACATCCCTGCATTCATATTCCCGGCGTGGATATGTCCTCCGGATCCCTGGGTCAGGGCGTTTCCGCAGCCGTAGGTATGGCGCTGGGGGCAAAGCTGAACAATGAAAGCTTCCGTGTCTATACACTTTTGGGTGACGGCGAGCTTGAGGAGGGACAGGTATGGGAGGCTTCCATGTTTGCGGGACACCGTAAGCTGGACAACCTGTGCGTCATTGTGGACAATAACAATCTCCAGATTGACGGCCCTATTGATAAGGTATGTTCCCCTTACCCCATAGATAAGAAGTTTGAAGCGTTTAATTTCCATGTGATCAATGTGGATGCCCATGATTTCGACGCGCTCCGTGCAGCCTTTAAGGAGGCAAGGGAGACCAAGGGAATGCCCACCTGCATCGTGCTTCACAGCTTAAAGGGCAAGGGCGTTTCGTTTATGGAGAACAGTATCGACTGGCACGGCAAGGCTCCCAACGATGAGGAGTACGCCGTGGCTATGGCTGATCTGGAGAAGATCGGCGCAGAATTAGAGAAAGCAGGTGAAGCATAATGGCCGAAAAAATTGCACAGAACGCAATTACAATTAAAAAGGTAGCAACACGTGAAAGCTATGGCAATGCTCTGAAAGAGCTGGCGGAGGAATTCCCCGATCTGGTAGTGCTGGATGCGGATCTTGCGGCAGCTACCAAGACCAGTATCTTTCGGAAAGCATATCCCGACCGCCATATAGACTGCGGTATCGCCGAGGCTAATATGATGGGTATTGCGGCTGGATTGTCCCTGGTGGGCAAGATTCCTTTTGTCAGCTCCTTTGCCATGTTTGCGGCAGGACGTGCTTTTGAGCAGGTTCGCAATTCTATCGGATATCCCCACCTGAATGTAAAGATCGGGGCTACTCATGCCGGTATCACGGTAGGCGAGGACGGCGCTACCCATCAGTGTAATGAAGATATCGCTCTGATGAGAACCATTCCCGGTATGGTGGTAATGTGTCCTGCGGATGATGTGGAGGCGAAGGCTGCCGTCCGCGCCGCGCTGGAATATCAGGGACCTGTTTATATACGCTTTGGGCGTGCGGCAGTACCTGTGATCAACGACAGACCGGATTACAAATTTGAGATCGGCAAGGGCTCCGTTGTCCGTGAGGGAACGGATGTGACCATCGTGGCAACCGGCATCTGCGTGGATTCCGCCCTGGGTGCGGCGGAGAAGCTGGCAGCGGACGGCGTCAGCGCCGAGGTCGTAAGCATTTGTACCATCAAGCCCCTGGATGAGGAGATCATCATAAACAGCGCGAAGAAGACGGGTAAGGTAGTGACAGTGGAGGAGCATTCCGTGATTGGCGGTCTGGGAAGCGCAGTCTGTGACTGTCTCAGTGCAAATCTGCCTACCAGAGTGAAGAAGCTGGGTATGCAGGATGTGTTCGGCGAATCCGGCTCTGCGGCAGCGCTGGTACAGAAATATGGTCTGGATGCGGAAGGTGTTTATAAGTCGGTGAAGGAGTTTCTGTAGAGACTTATATATTGCGAATATCTGTGAGTTATGTACAGGATGGATTTGTCAGCATCTCATGGTGAAGCAGCGGGAACTTTATTGCGGATCAATGCATCGGAGAGCTGCTGTTTTCCTGATCGGATGATCAGGAAGCGGCAGAATGGAAAACGGCATGATCACTCATGCCGTTTTCCGTTTCCTGTGAAATACTTTACAGAGATAGTAAGTGAACAATGCCGTAAGCGATACTTTGGAGAATAAATCTGCTGCCTGCCAGGAAAAGGCATATGATATTATCATCTGTACACTGATGATCCCGATCAATGCAAGTGCTGCTGTAAATAAGTTTTTCATTTTGATATCCTCTCTTTCGTTTTGTTTCTTTCTGATATAAGGATATCAAAAGAGCCTTTCCGTTTCCATCGATTCAGCTTACAATTTCATGCCATAGCTTACATTTTTGTAAGGAGGCGGCAGTTGCTTCTATCCACTTACTCCACTTACAATTCCCAGTTCTTTAAACTCAGAGTTTTATAATTATATTTGTCCGCCTCGGCTACCTTTTCCGTCCGAAGTTCCCCTTCCTGAGTGCTGAGGATCAGATGACAGTTTTCCGGCCGGGAAGTCATGCCGTCTGCCCATTCTTTAAATATTTCATCATCATACTGCAAAGAGAGGAGCCCGTATGTCAATATAAATCCTCATCTTTAAAAAAAATTAATAAAAAGATAAACAAAAATGATACATTTTTATATTAAAATGTATCTAATATGTGAGGGACAAGTGTTATTCCCATGTAGATCAACGAAGTAGAACAAGGCGGGGGAAGTTACAAATGAGTGCGGAAGCTTATAGGGAAGAGGGAATGTACAGGGAGACGGAACCGGAAGTGATCAATATAAAACGAAATCCCTATCTGGTTGATTATGAGCAGCAGAGAAGGCTGCGGGAACGCAGAGACCAGAGAATACCGCAGGGAAGACAGGAGCGGCAGAGGTCTTGCCAGAGAACACAGAGGATGTCCCAAAGAGTGCAAGAGGACATTTGGGAGGAAGAAATGCAGGGCGGGTCCCGCAGGGTTTCGCGGAGAGAACCGGATAGCCGGCAGGAGCGGGAAGTGCAGAGAGTGCCCCCCAGAACATCGCAGAGATCACCTCAAAGAACATACCAAAGAACACAGGAGTCACGGGCGGTATCTCAGAGGGCACAGAGAGTACGGCAAACATCGCGGGGAGCTTCTCAGAGGGAGACTGTAAGACGGGAGAACACGGATCTGTATCCGAACGACAGTGTTCAGGCCAGAAGGAAACGCGCCACCATAGAGAAAAGGCGTGCGGCTGCGCGCAGGAAACGCATCGCAAGGATGCAGAGAATGGTGCTGTTTGCGGGGGTATTTTGCATTGCTCTGCTTTGCGGCATTCTATACATGAAGCGTATAGAGGCAAAGACAGCGGTACCGGATAAGACGTATAAGGAAACGGAACAAAAAGTAACGGATGATATTTTACCGGCTGCTTCCTCCTCCGGTCTGGTGCAGGGACTTCCGGCGACGGAATTTGCAAAGCATCCCGAGTGGGAGGAAAATTTCCTGACTCCCAATGAGTATTCGCGTCCCGGTGATGCCCTGGAGGAGGTCAATAGCATCTTTGTACATTATACTGCGAACCCCAAAACAAGTGCGGCGCAGAACAGAAGCTATTTCGAGCAGCTGAAGGATACACATATAACCAGTGCCTCAGCTCATTTCATTATCGGATATAACGGTGAGATCATTCAGTGTATTCCGCTGGATGAGATCGCCTATGCGGTGCAGACCAGGAACTTTGATTCGGTTTCCATTGAATGCTGTTATAAATCCGCGGACGGTTCTTTTACCCAGGAAACGTACGATTCCCTGATCGGACTGCTGGCATGGCTCACGGATGTCTATGATCTGACAACGGATGACATTTTGCGCCATTACGACTGCGGCGGCAAGAAATGCCCTATTTATTATACGGAACATGAGGATGCGTGGGCGCGGTTAAAAAAAGATGTGGGGGAAAAGCTTTAAAAATGATACTCCCCTTGCAGTACAATGAAATATTTGATAAAATAGGCGGTGTGGGAATGGACTCAGGAGGAAACATTGGGATGAACATTTTAGCGCCGTCTATTTTAGCAGCGGATTTTTGCAAATTGGAAGAACAGATCAGGCAGGCGGAGGATGCAGGGGCGCGGTATCTGCATATTGATGTGATGGATGGAATGTTTGTGCCGTCCATTTCTTTTGGCATGCCTGTGATAAGGACTATTCGGAAATGTACGGATCTGTTCTTTGATGTTCATCTGATGATCGGAAAACCGGAGAGATATATTAGAGAATTTGCGGATTGCGGTGCAGATCTTATTAATTTCCATCTGGAGGCAACAGAAAATATATCGGGTGTTATTGATGAAATCCGTTCCCTGAATAAAAAGGTCGGCATTACGATCAAACCTGCCACACCGGTGAAAGAAGTTGAACCGTATTTAAATTTAGTGGATATGGTGCTTGTTATGACGGTGGAACCCGGGTTCGGGGGACAGGAGCTGATCCCGGGATGTCTGGAAAAAGTCAGGGAACTTCGCAGCCTTTTACGGGATAAAGGACTGGAACAGGTGGATGTGGAGGTTGACGGGGGAATTACGGAAGGAAATCTGGATCAGGTCATGGAGGCCGGTGCCAATGTGATTGTATCAGGGTCATCCGTATTTCATAATGACATAGCTGCCAATGTGAGAAAATTTCTTGAAATAATGGAGAGATGTTAAAACACGATTTGCTAAATGGGCTCTGAAAGCGTGACCTGTGCGTCCATACGGATGAATGTATTGACACGGGGCATGACCGGAATATCCGGTGGCAGGGAGAGCGGAAGGTGGAAGTTTATCTTTCGGATATGAAAAGAAATTGGTGCCCGCCGGAGACGGGCATGAGGTGTAAATATGCAAATTGGAGGACTTGGCAGTAGTCACAGTACCAGTGACCATCATGTGACCAACTGTATACACGACCACCATGAGGTACGGAAAAATATCGGAATGGCAGCAATGAAGACTTCCGCGGCTGCGGAAGCTTCTGCGGTAAAAGCGGAATTGCAGCAGGAGGGCCTGTTTTCTCTGTCGGCATGGATGAGGAATATGCTGGGGAGCGGAAAAGGATTTCTGCTGAATTTTTGGGATGGCGGTCAGGCATCGGCGGGCGGCACGGAAGGAGATCAGGCGTCGGTATATGGCACTGAAGGCAGCCAGGCGGCAGCGTCTCAGGCGGTGGTTCCGTCAGGGGATCCCGGTATGGCGGCAGCGGTGACGGTTCAGCCGGCGGTGTCTCACTATTCTCCGGATTTACCTGCAGTGGGAAAGGCAGGGACAAGAAAGCAGAGACTTTTGCGGAAGGTAAGAGAGCGCTTTTATAATATGTCAGGGCGGCTCAGCGGCAGACGGACACGGAAAGATCTCGGCTTTCAGACAAAGAATTCTTTCCGGGCAAGACAGGAGCGGTCCGGTGAAGACCTGCGCAAACCAAGCGGACACCGCAGGGATACAGTGGAGATCAATTATGCTCAGACAGAGGAAAGTTATCTTATGGATTCCTATGACCGTAAGGGAGAGTATACCAGGCTGACAACGAAAAAGTGAATATTGTGCAGAGTTGATCACAGTATACATTGACTTTTTGTTTTGGCATAATGTATAATAAGTCCATATTCAGGGCTATAAGAGGCCGAATGGCCATCCAAACCGTGATCGTCCTGTGATCATGGTATAATAAGTCCATATTCAGGGCTATAAGAGGCCGAATGGCCATCCAAACCGTG
>CAMWWF010000163.1 GCA_947177885.1 uncultured Lachnospiraceae bacterium | reverse complement strand
TATGTTCTGATCCAGGCGGTTCTGTATGCAATGTGTTTTGCGGCGGTTTCCGCTGCGGCCGCCGCTCCCATTGGCTTTTCCGGAAAGATCTGGAGCAGTCCTGTCTATCTGCTGGCCACGGGAGCCTCCGGTGCAGTTGCGGAGAAATATAATGTTTACTTTGACGGTATGTCGATGATGAAGCACATGGCGGTTCCCCAGGCCTTTGGAATTACTTTTTTGTACCTGTTCTGTTATCTGGCGTTTATCGGAGTCCTTCTGTATGTCTGCAGCCTTGCGCTTGGCGGTTTCTGGGGACTGGCAGCCGTAGCGGCGGTGCATCTGGGAGGTGTTGTCGTCTCTTTTTTTACCAGACTGCCGCAGTGTCCGGTGTACTTTGTTGACGGTCAGGGCAGTCATTGGAGATATCCCCGCGTCTTTGGGACGTTGATCATTGTGATGACAGCAGTCTCATTGTTCACTGTGGAGAGAGTGGATATTCAGGCAAGGGGCAGCGAAGGAGGTACCTGATGGATCAGAGTATGATTTTTAATTTTTTCGGTGGAGTTTCACAGGATCTTTTCGGCTGGGCGGTTGATTATGATAAAGTGCTCTATGAACTTACCAGATGGCTTCTGCCCATTTGCATCTGTCTGCTGGCGGAAGGAATCTGTCTGGAAAAGTGGAGAAAAATAGAGCCGCTTACCTGCTATCGCCATGAAACAGTCAAAATGTGGTGGCGGCAGAAATATGTGAAAAGCCTGCTGAACGGTCTGTCTGCGGCGGCGGTTCTGTTCATCGCTGCAGCGGCGGTTGATCAGTTGAGCGGTGTGGGACTTTCGGGGGAAGTATGGAAAGTGCTCATTTTATGGCTTCCCCATATTTTGACGATCCTCTCCTTTTTCCTTGTTCTGGATCTGACGGGACTGCGTAGACTGGCGCCGGCGATCCTGCTGCTGTTGGAGGGATTTACCTTTCTTCTGGGTTTTACACACGTGGGAGCAGCCCGGTTTATGTACGGAATGTGGGGAATGTATTTTCAGAGTAAATGGTATTATGGAGAGACGGGAGTTTCTGTTCTGACTTCTCTGATCACGGAGGGAATATTGCTTGTATTCGGTTATCTCACCGGACGGCTGCTGTTGGAGAAGACAGCGCGGAACCGGTAGAAGTCAGCAACTCTGTTTCTATACTCACGAGCGGGGAAATTGACCGCTGTGTCCAGGGTTCCTCTCGCCCGTGAGTCGGGTTGAACGGCAAGTTTTTGTGAACACTGGTATAAATTTGGTCCTGACGCGGAACAGAGCTTCCGAAAATCGGATCAGGAAAGGATTTTGGTATGGCAGAGATCATCAGCATGGAAAATGTAACCAAAAAATTCGGTGACGTTACTGCACTTGAAAATATTAATTTAAGCTTTCAACAGGGAAAGATCTACGGGATCGTGGGAAGAAACGGTTCCGGAAAAACCGTTCTGTTCAAGCTGATCATAGGCTATTTAAAGCCCACAGGCGGACGGGTTATTGTGAATGGGAAAGAGATCGGAAAGGATACGGATTTTGCGGACAATATCGGGATCATCATAGAAAATCCCGGTTTTCTGAGCAGATATACCGGATTTAAGAACCTGGAATACCTGGCGGGCATACGCAATGTGATCGGCAGGGAGGAGATCAGGGCAAGCATGGAAAAGGTCGGGCTAGACCCGGACAGCAATAAAAAGGTGGGAAAATATTCGTTGGGAATGAAACAGCGCCTGGGCATAGCGCAGGCTATCATGGAAAATCCTGAGATACTGATCCTGGATGAACCCATGAACAGTCTGGACAATCAGGGCGTGGAGGATGTCAGGGGAATCCTGATGGGGCTGCGGGAGGAAGGAAAAACGATCATACTGGCAAGCCACAACAAAGAGGATATCGAGATATTGTGCGACGAAGTATATGAAATGGATCGGGGAAAATTGAAAATGCAGCAGCTGCACCAATGAATGGATCTTTCAACCTCACTGACTCCAATCTGCCCTGGCGGACAGTCAGTTCCTAACCTCCATGATTCCGCTCCGCGGACTTTCAGATCCGGATGAAAAATGAAAAGAACTTCTTCACGGAATGCCCTCCGGCATGAGTGTTAGAAGTTCTTCTCAATACTAATACTTCTCCAGAGAAAACGAATACAGCACCCGTTCCTTCACCGGCATCCCCATCAGTTTCTGCAGCGCCTCCTGATAGTAATCCAGCTGAGTTTCATAGCGATTCCACAGTTCTTCCATGGAACGGACGGAATCCGTCTTGTAATCCAACAGTACCAGTCCGTCCTCCTCCACAAAAAACACATCTATGATCCCCTGGATCAGCACAGTCTCTGTGTCAGGAAACCCCTGTCCCAGTCTGTCCGCACTGATGCCCATGACAAAGGGCTGCTCCCGATAAAGGCCTCCCGCTCTGTGAGCGCGATACATGCGCTGTCCCAGCTCCGAGGAGAGAAAGTGCAGTATTTTCTCTTCCCGCACCGCCTCTAAATATTCCCTGCTCAGACGACTGTCCTTCATCTGCTCCAACAGAAAATTGTGGAGTACCGTTTTCCTTTCCTCTTCTGATTCCGCCTCCATAATCATATCAAAGTCCAGAATCTCCATCACTCTATGGTAGGCATTACCGCGCACAGTACCGCTGACCTTCTCTTCCCCCCTGCGGAACAGGGGAATATAAGGCTGTACCTCCTTTTCCTCAAAAGTATGGAATGCCGCCTCGTCCTTATCCGCCATAGCCGCGATCTTTAGTTCGGAAACGGTGGTCTTGGTATAAAGTCCGGCCAGATTCTCATAGGCATACACGGCTGCCAGACGCTGTTTCAATTTCAGGCAGGCATCCTCCTCAGGCGGTAGTTCCCACAGTCCTTTCTCCTGCTCTTCGGCACTGCTGCCTGACTGCTGATCTTCTCTCTCTCCATTCAACATATCTGCCTGTCCGCCATTTATTCCTTCGGCCTGTATCTCCCGCCGCGTGTCATCTTTTCCTCCGGTCTTCCGGTTCGGCTGTCCATCTTCTTCCCCCCCCATCCGCCAGTCCGAAAGGCTGTCATCTTTCCTTCCAAACTGCCTGTCAATCTGCTCCAGGTGCACCTTTCTGTCATACAGGGATATCTGCTCTCTCAAAGTATCCGCCGCCAGTTCCTCCTCTGTCCTGACCTGAACCCGGATACAGGTCTTTGACAAAACAGGCAGCAGAAAATCCAGATAACTCCCGGCCTCCGCATAATCCAGATAGGACAGCCTGTCCGCGCCCGAGTCTTTTAACACTTCCCACTGTTCCTGCGCGTTCTCCATAGTCGCTGTCAGGATCAGCTTCTCTTTCGCACGGGTCAGCGCCACATAGAGTACCCGGAGCTCCTCCGCCAGACTGTCCTCCCGCAGCTTCACGGAAAGGACGGCGCGGCGCAGCGTTCTGTTGCGGAGCCGCCTCTCGGGATCCACATAATCCGTGGCCAGTCCCAGATCCATATCGGCGATCAGAGACTGATTGGTATCCTGCATATTAAAGCGCTTGCTCAAACCCGACACAAAGGTCACCGGAAATTCCAGTCCCTTACTCTTATGAATACTCATAATGCGCACTACATCAGCGTTTTCATCCAGCAATTCCGCCTCTCCATAGTCCACATCATACTTTTCCAGCTGTTCCATATAGCGGATAAAATGAAACAGTCCAAAATAACTTGTTTTTTCAAAGTCCGATGCCTTGGTAAAAAGCATCTCCACATTGGCACGCCGCTTGCTTCCCGCGGGCAGCGCGGTCACATAATTTAAATAGTCAAAGTCCGACACCAGCCGGGTCAGCAGTTCCCGGATGGGCATATATGTAGTCAGATCGCGGTAAGAGTCCAGCCGTTCCAGGAAAGCGGCTGCTTTTCCGCGAAGCGCTGTGGTGTCCTTATCCTCAACGCTGCCCGTTTCGTCATCCGGCACCTCCCTGTCATATACTCCTTCCCCGATCTCTTCCCGCACAGACATATTTTCACCGGGTGCCTCCTTATCAGACCTCTTCCGGTCAGACACCGGGCTTCCGGATACTGTCCCGACCTCTTCCTCCGCATCTTTCAGGACTGCTTCCTTCACAGCCTCATAAAGAGATACTCCTTTCTTCCCGCTGCGCAGTCTTGCAATCTCTTCCTCCGTAAACCCTCCGAAGACAGATTTCATAACACCGAACAAAGGGATATCCTGTGTCGGATTGTCCAGCACACGCAGAAGCTGCAGCAGCTCCTGTACCTCCGTAGCGCTGAAATACCCTGTCTTGGATGTGATATAGACCGGTATGCCTTCCTCCTCCAGAACCTGCTTAAATTCCTCATCCCATCCGCTGTTGGTGCGGAGCAGGATCACCATATCGGAATACCGTACAGGACGCAGACGGCCGCTTCCTCTGTCCGTCACCTGAAAGGACATCATCAGATCCTTGATCTTTCCGGCAATGGCCCGGGCCTCCGCCTGTTTTGCATTTTCCTCCGCGTCGCTGCCGGGCTTCTCCACCAGCAGCAATTCACTCTCATAACAATTCTCTATACATTTATTTTCATTGCCTGCAGCCACATTGTTTCCGGATGCGCGGTTTGGCGTTTTATTGCTCTCACTTCCACTGTTTTCCGTTTCCGCATTCTCATTTCCACGACTTGGGGCTGCACTGTTTTCATCTCCGCGGCCTTTGGCTGCACTGTTTCCGTCTCCACAGCTTCGGACTGCACTGCTTCCATCTCCGCGGCTTTGGGCTGCACTGTTTTCATCTCCGCGGCTTTCAGCCTCATTCCCTTCCTTCTCAAAGTCCCCGCTCTCAGGATACACGGCTCCCGGATACAGCGCCGCCTTTTCGTCATATTCGATTCCGCCCATATCTCTGCTCATAATCCTGGAGAACACACTGTTGACCGTATCCACCACCTGAATGCGGCTTCGAAAGTTCTTCGCCAGATCAATTCTACGGCAGTCTTTGGCTGCCGGGCAGACGCTATCTCCTAAATCGGCTCCGTCCTGTAAAAAACTTCCGCTTTTCGGGAGAACTCCGTCATGCGGACTCTCACCGCCTTCCGTAAGAACTCCATCCTGCGAACTCTCATCGCCTTCCGACTGATATGTATCATACTTTTCCAGAAAAAGCTCCGGTCGCGCCAGACGGAATTTGTAAATGCTCTGCTTCACATCTCCCACCATGAAGCGATTATATTTTCCCTCTTCCTCACCGGACACCGCTTTCAGCAGATATTCCTGCACCAGATTGCTGTCCTGATACTCATCGATCAGAATTTCCGCAAAGTGCTGCCGGTACTCCAGCGCCACAGCGCTGGGAGTGATCCTGCCGTCATTCCGATCCAGCAGAATCTTTAAAGCATAGTGCTCCATATCCGAAAAATCGATAACCTTTCGTTCCCGCTTCTTCTCCCCCATCCGCCTGTCGAACTCCAGCACCAGATCCACCAAAGTTCCCACCGGCTCCATACAGGCATATCCCTGCCTCGCCGCCAGCTCCAACGGGGTGGCAAAAAATCGCTCCATCAGCTTCTGCAGACTTTCCTTTACCTCACCTCTTAGCTTCCTGGCCAGTTCCCTCTTGACAGACGACACGCTCTCATCCTTCTTTGAGGGCAGTCTGCCAAAACTTACCGAGGACAGCTTACCCGCATAATCGGAAAGTGACCGGCATCCTGTCAGCGAACATATCTGTTCCGCCTCCTGTTCTATCAGCTCCCCGTACATATATGGCCCGCCCGGTTCCTCACACAGCTTTCTCACGCGCATCAGCTTTTCCGCGCAGCCCGCTGTCATCTTCCCCAGATAATCCAACAGATATTTTCCATAGTCACTGTCCGAGAGGCCTTCCACATCCTGCGCCTGATAGTCCTCCTTCCTGGCCGAAAGCCACTCTTCCGGAAAGGGAAAGCTGGCGGCATACCGGGACAGATTCAGGATATGCTGTTCCAGCACTTTCTCCCTGCCGCCGGGGCAGAAAAATTCCACACAGAAGCGGAAAGACTCTCCGCCCTCTTTATAGCCATCCTCCATCAGTTCCTGCAGAACCTCCTGCTGCATCAGCCTGACTTCGCCTTCGTCCGCCACACGGAAAGCGGGATCCAGACCGATCTCGTTAAAGTGATTCCGCAGCAAAAAGAGACAGAAACTGTCAATGGTGGTGATCTGAGCATTGTGCAGCAGAGCCGCCTGCTTCTGGATATGCTCCGACTCCGGCTTTTCCTCCAGCTTCGCGGAAATTCCCAACGCGATACGCTCCCGCATTTCCGCCGCCGCAGCATTGGTAAAGGTAACGATCAGCAGCCTGTCAATATCCACAGGATGCGCCTCATTACATACCATCTGAATGATACGCTCCACCAGCACTGCCGTCTTACCGCTTCCCGCCGCCGCAGAGACCAGAATATTGCAATTGTGCAAATCTATGACCTTTTGTTGTTCCGGTGTAAATGAAATCGCCATGTTCTTCTCCGTTTCAATTTTCATGTGACCCTCTGAAAAACTCAAAATCGCACAAAACTACTTTCCAGAAAAATTGTCCGTTTTCGGATTTGATAACATAGTCCCCTGCATGGAAACATGTATTTATTATAACGCACCTGATCTTATTTGTCATTGAGCAGTTTGACGTCAGAACGCGTTTGAAAAATTCTTTCGTAACAGGCAGATTACGGAACTGTCACGATGATGTAAACTGTGTGGTATAAAACTAAAAGTGACATTGTATACTCATTGT
>CAMWWF010000162.1 GCA_947177885.1 uncultured Lachnospiraceae bacterium | reverse complement strand
TGGTATTGTTAAAAGAAGACTGGATATGTGCCTGTCCGCGTTCAACGTTTTTCTTGACACGCTTCTTAGTTACCTTCTTTGCAGCTTGTTTTGCCATTTTAAACTAACCTACTTTCTCACCTTTTTACAGTTGCGCACTGCCTACTGACTTTTACTTTTTCTTGTTTGCAACGGTTCTCTTGGGTCCCTTGCGGGTTCTCGCATTGTTCTTGGTATTCTGACCGCGAACGGGCAGTCCCTTACGATGACGGATTCCGCGATAGCAGCCGATCTCCTGAAGTCTCTTGATATTCAGGGCAATATCACGTCTCAAGTCACCTTCCACCGTCACATTGAGCTTTTCAATAGCTTCCGTGATTCTCTTTACCTCGTCATCGGTAATATTCCTGACTCTGGTGTCGGGATTCACACCCGCCTCCTGCAGAATTTTATTGGATGTAACTCTGCCGATTCCATAGACATAGGTCAAACCGATTTCAATTCTCTTTTCTCTGGGTAAGTCAACACCTGCGATACGAGCCATTTACAATTCCTCCATTTTCCACACATGCTTCGCTCCGAAATCATGTGCATTCTTGTTACTAATTGATTGGGGCTTTCACCCAATCGGACACTCATGCAATTTCGATACATCCGATCTTTCCAAGCCGACTTAAAGGTGGTTGCGCCCGGAAAAATGTGCCTGCACATTTTTCACAGACAAAACTTAGAAATTCTTAAATTGTGTACTATACAATTTTAGAATTTCTTTTCGTCTTGGTATCAAGAAGTAATCTCCGGCAAGCTCTATCCCAGTTCTATGATAATCAGCGCATACGGCCCTGAGCCCTGCGCTGGTTCAGCCGCACCTAAAACCGGACAAGAACCCGCATTACCTGCCTTCCCCTCACGGGGGCTGTTCAGCAGGCGGCGATTATCCCTGTCTCTGCTTATGCTTCGGATTCTCACAAATTACTCTGATGCGTCCTTTTCTCTTGATGATTTTGCACTTTTCGCACATTGGTTTTACTGATGATCTAACTTTCACGCTAAACCCTCCTTTCAAAAAAGACCGCTTAGTATTATAACATAGGAAAAAAATGTTTGCAATCATTTTTCTCAAATATTATCAAGTTTCGATTATTTATCCCTCCAGATGATACGTCCCTTGCTCAAATCGTAGGGCGAGAGCTCCAGTGTCACCTTATCTCCGGGAAGAATGCGGATAAAGTTCTGGCGGAGCTTGCCGCTGATATGTGCCAGCACACGATGTCCGTTTTCCAGTTCCACCTGAAACATGGTATTGGGCAGCTTCTCCACAACAGTCCCTTCAATCTCGATTACATCACTTTTAGACATACATTTCCTCCATATTTACTCATTGACATTTATACTGCTTCGACATTTGTACTGCTTCAATGCGTATTTTATTTCTTCCGCATACACCTTTTCGCCGCTTTCCAACCTGTGAAGCAGCTCTTCTCCCACAAAGCAGTTGATAGGCTGCACATGCCTGCTGCGTTTCTTTTTCGGCTTCCCGGGCGGCTTCAGATTCCCGTCGGACAGATACACAAAATCCCCTTCCGCCGCAATTATTACATACAAGGTTCCCTTATCATGCCCGGCCTTTGAGGTTACAAACTGTCCTATCCTATCCATTTCATCCTCCAAAAAGGGCTTCAGCATCTGGTCAGAATCTCAGGCTCGCCGTCCGTAATCAGGATGGTATTCTCGTAATGAGCCGACAGGGAACCGTCCTCCGTCACCACAGTCCAATTATCATCCAGCCATTCCACTTCAGCACCTCCCATATTAATCATGGGCTCCACTGCCAGCGTCATTCCGGGCCGCAGCCTGGGTCCTCTCTTATGCTGCTCATAATTGGGAATCTGGGGATCCTCGTGAAGCTTTGTCCCCACTCCGTGCCCCACCAGATCTCTCACAATGCCGTAGCCATAGGGCCTGACATAATCAGCCACGGCATTGGAAATGTCAAATAAATGATTGCCTGCCTTCGCCATCTTTATACCTGCGAAAAAGCTTTCTCTGGTCACATCGATCAGCTGCTGCGCCTCGGGGCTGATTCTTCCCACCGCATGAGTCCTGGCCTCATCGGAATGGTATCCCTTGTAGATCATACCCGCGTCCAGGCTGACGATATCTCCCTCCTCCAGAATGCGGCGTTTGCTGGGGATCCCATGCACCACCTCATCATTTACGGACACACAGATGCTGGCGGGATACCCGTTATAATGAAGGAAATTGGGAATCCCCCCCAGCTTGCGGATCAAACTGTCTCCCTTTATGTCAATTTCTCTGGTAGATATGCCGGGACGTATAAATTCCTCCAGCTCCTTATGTACGATTGCCAACCGCCTGCAGGATTCCCGGATGAGCTTAATCTGACTCTCTGTCTTAATTATTATCGCCATAATGAAAACTTCCTATCCTAATATGGCAGTGATTGCATGGAATACATCCTGCATTTCCATGGTCCCGTCCACGGTCTTAAGTATCTTCTTCCGGCTGTAATAATCGATCAGGGGCTGTGTCTGGTCATGATATACCTTCAGGCGGTTCAGCACTGTCTCCGGCTTGTCGTCATCGCGAAGCACCAGTTCGCTTCCGCAGCTGTCGCAGATTCCCTCCGTGCGGGGCGGAATATGCTCCAGATGGTATGTGGCGCCGCATTTTAAGCAGGCCCGCCTTCCGGACATTCTCTTCACAATATTTTCATCGGGCACATCCACATCAATGGCATAATCGATCTTCTCATTCTGAGCCGTCAGCGCCTCGTCAAGAACCTCCGCCTGGGGAATGGTTCTGGGAAATCCGTCCAGGACGTAACCGCCCGCGCAGTCCTCCCGTGCCACCCTGTCCAGCAGAATCTTAACGGTCAGCTCATCCGGCACCAGAAGGCCCTGGTCCATATACTGCTTTGCTTCCATGCCCAGCTGAGTGCCGTTCTTGATATTGGCACGGAAAATATCCCCTGTGGAGATATGAGGAATGCTGTATTTCTCTGCAATCATTTTAGCCTGGGTCCCTTTTCCGGCGCCAGGCGCGCCTAACATAATAATCTTCATTCTCTGCCTCTCTTCCATTGCCCTGTTCAGGCTCCAAATCCGCCGGTCCCTCATCCTCATCCTGTGATGGCATTTCCCGGATTGAGCTCCCGCGGCATCTTACCTGTTCTTTTCAAATTTTCCGTTACGGTTTGCTACAAGAGGAGCCCTCCCAATCTTCGGGAAAGCTCCTCCTGTATATCCTGGGCTTTAAGCCTCTGATCGCTGTCAAGCTGTATAAGCAGACTCTACTTCTCCAAAAAGCCCTTATAATTGCGAACCAGCATCTGTGATTCCACCTGCTTCATGGTCTCAAGCACCACGCTGACAATGATGATAAGGCTCGTACCGGCGAAGGATACGCTGGCATTGAACACGCCGCTGAACAGATACGGCAGCACCGCTACGAAGGTAAGTCCCACAGCTCCGATAAACACAATGTAATTCAGCACCTTATTCAGGTATTCGCTGGTGGGTTTGCCCGGTCTGATGCCGGGAATGAAGCCGCCCTGCTTCTTCATATTGTCTGCGATCATCAAAGGGTTAAACGTAATGGATGTATAAAAATACGCAAAGAAAATGATCATTGCGATATACCCCAGCAAACCGATGGAATACTTCAGCTGTCCGGGATTACACCAATAACGGGAATCCAGATACCTTAAAACCTCGCTCCACACACCGGTGCCCGAATATCCCGCAAAGGCTGAAATATAAACCGGAAGGGATATGAGGGACTGTGCGAAAATCACAGGGATTACGCCGGCCGTGTTGACCTTCAGAGGGATGTTGGAAGTCTGCCCTCCCACCATCTTTCTGCCCTGTACCTTATTGGCATACTGCACGGGAATCCGGCGGACACCGTCGTTCAGGATGATGACAAGCACCACCATGGCGATAATCACTGCAAAAATAATCACGACCGCCAGAACTGCCGTTGCGGGAGGCTTTCCGAACACAAACTGCTGGAAAAGATTTCCCAGATCCTCAGGCATTCTGGAGATAATATTGATTACCAGAACGATGGAAATACCGTTTCCGATCCCTTTTTCCGTAATTCTCTCGCCTATCCACATAAGGAAGGCACTGCCTGCCGTAAGAGTAGCAATGGCACAGATGACATTCAGCGTATTGTATTCGCTCAGGAGCCCCTGTCTTCCGAAGCCCACTGCCATAGCGGTGGCCTGAATCAATGCCAACACCACCGTCACATACCTTGTGATGGAAGCTATCTTCTTCCTGCCGTCCTCACCGTCTCGCTGCATTTCCTCCAGCTTGGGAATCGCTATAGTAAGCAGCTGCATAATAATGGAGGAAGTGATATAGGGATTGATGTTCAATGCCAGGATGGACATATTGAGAAACGAGCCGCCCGTAATTGCATCAAACAGACTGAATGCTCCGTTAGACTGTTCCGCAAACCAGCTTCTGAAGTATTCTCCGTTCATCCCAGGCACCGGCAGCTGCGAACCGATACGGATCACAACCATCATGGCGAAGGTGAACAGGATCTTTCCCCTAAGCTCCCTAATTTTGAATGCGTTTTTCAGTGTTGTAAGCATTACATCACCTCTGCTGTTCCACCAAGTGCCTCAATCTTTTCTTTTGCAGATGCACTGAATGCGTCCACCTTAACATTGAGCTTTTTGGTAAGGTCTCCGTTTCCAAGTATCTTTACACCATCCCTGGGATTCTTAATGATGCCGGCTTCCATAAGTGCATTCACATCTACTGTCGCTCCATCCTCAAAGCGCTCCAGAGCGCTCACATTGATGGCAACGATATCCTTTGAGTTTCTATTGGTAAAGCCCCTCTTCGGGAGACGCCTGTACAAAGGCATCTGGCCGCCTTCGAAACCGATTCTGGGAGCTCCGGAACGTGCCTTCTGGCCCTTATGTCCCTTGCCGGCAGTCTTGCCGTTCCCCGAACCATGCCCGCGGCCTCTCCTGAAATTATTATGCTTTGAGCCTTCTGCAGGTCTTAAGTTGGATAAATCCATTTCTGACACCTCCTTTTCGACTATACTTCTTCAACTTTCAACAAATAACCAACCCGGCGAATCTGTCCCCTTGTGGCGTCATTGTCCGGAAGTACCACGGAACTTCCTATTTTGCGGAGTCCCATGGAATGAACAACTGCTTTATTCTTAGCCACGGCGCCGATGGTGGACTTTACCAGAGTAATTTTTAACTTTTTATCTGTATCTGCCATTGTGACTCTCCTTTCCCGTCCTATGCCAATACCTCTTCAACGGATTTTCCACGGCTTTTTGCCACTTCCTCAGGGGATTTCAGCTGGCTTAACCCGGTAATCGTTGCGAGAACGACATTCTGCTTATTGTTCGAACCAAGGGATTTGGTACGGATATTCTTAATACCGGCCAGCTCACAAACCGCACGTGCAGGACCGCCTGCAATAATACCGGTACCGTCGGGAGCCTTCTTCAGCAGAACATTTGAAGAACCGTACTTGCCGATGAAATCATGTGTGATGGAATTGTTCTCATCCAGCGCAACCGTAATGAGATGCTTCATGGCATCTTCCTTCCCCTTACGGATGGCTTCCGGAATTTCCACCGCCTTGCCAAGTCCTGCGCCCACATGTCCGTTGCCGTCTCCGACAACCACCAGAGCTGTAAAACGCATATTGCGGCCGCCCTTTACAGTCTTGGTTACACGCTTGATGGCTACAACCTTATCAGTTAATTCCAACTGGCTTGCATCTATGATCTGTTTCATGGTGTATCTCTCTTCCTTTCCTAGAATTCCAAGCCAGCTTCTCTGGCTGCGTCAGCTAATGCTGCGACTTTACCGTGATATATATAGCCGCCTCTGTCAAAGACCACCTGCTTTATACCCTTCTCCACTGCTCTCTTTCCGATGACGGTTCCAAGGTATGCCGCCGCATCGACATTATTAGTCTGGGCAAGTTCTGCCCTGACCTCCTTCTCAAGAGTGGAAGCGGATACCAATGTATTCCCAACCGTGTCGTCGATAATTTGAGCATACATATGATTATTGCTTCTGAATACCGCCAGACGGGGTCTCTGGGCAGTGCCACTGAAGCGGTTACGAATTCTTAAGTGCTTTTTCGCACGAACATCTTTTCTTGATTTCTTGTTAACCATCTTCATACTCTCCTTATCTGTTATTTCTTACCGGTCTTGCCGACTTTACGTCTGATTGTCTCATCGGCATACTTGATACCCTTACCCTTATAAGGCTCAGGTCTCCTCTTGTCTCTGATTTCAGCCGCGAATTGGCCAACTTTTTCTTTATCAATTCCTTTGACGATGATCACATTCTGGCCTTCGACAACAGTCTCGATGCCCTCGGGATCTTCCATCTCCACAGGATGGGAATAGCCAAGGTTCAGAGTCAGCTTCTTACCCGACTTTCCTGCCCTGTAACCGACGCCGTTTACCTCCAGCTTCTTTTCGTAGCCTGTGGTAACGCCTACTACCATATTGTGGATGAGCGTTCTGGTCAGACCATGAAGGGATTTCATCTTTTTCAGATCATTGGGTCTTGTAACCAGCACTTCCGCACCTTCCAGCCTGATCTCCATTTCAGCGGGCAATACTCTTTCCAGAGTACCCTTGGGACCTTTTACGGTCACTTTATTATTTTCTGCAATTTCCACGGTAACGCCCGCGGGAACCGCGATTGGCATTCTACCTATACGTGACATGCCCGTACCTCCTATAT
>CAMWWF010000161.1 GCA_947177885.1 uncultured Lachnospiraceae bacterium | reverse complement strand
ACATGGCATAGGCATTACGCGTTCTGCGCAGGCGCAGCCGGATATAAAAGTGCTCCTCTCCCTCCACCACACAGGAGGTCATATCCCCGGGACGCTTCCATACGTATGCCTTCCCGCCGGCATTTTCCTCATGGCAGCAGGTATTCCATTCCTCGCTCCCCGGCAGAGGACGCCACAGATTTCCATTAAAATATTCCCACAAGGTTTCCTCCGCCCGCCACTCCCGCACTGTCTCCGTCTGTCGCAGCCAGGGATACTTTTTATACCATTTCTCATACTCCGCCGGGCAGGGCTCCGGAAGCTTTTCCTCCAACATATAGCTCTCCCGGAACCGGAGCCGAATCTCCCTTTCCGCCCCTGCCACGATCCGGTCACAGGAAAAATAACAGCAGTCGGCTTCCGAAAAGGAGGTTCCAAAAGGAAGAACTCTCCCCCCTTCTTCCGCACCGGAATCCGTGATACACAGATCCGGTTCTCTTTCTTCTGCTGCCGCCTTCAATACATAACCGCCCCACAGAAGCTCCGCCCATTCCTCCGTGAGTGCCTCCTCCGGGGAAAGCACCAGACTGATCCCATACGTTCCCCCTTCCAGATTTCCTGCAAATCCCGGTGTCTGCCCCACCAGCCAAAATCCGGAAGATGTCTGTCTCCAGTCTGCCGAATATTCTGTTTCCCCATGGCTGACCGTCCATTTCCCCGGCAACGGCGTAACGGGGTGTGCCTCCCCCCGGAATTCCACTGCGAAGCGAAAGTCTTCCATTCCATCGCACAAAGCGGGAAAATACCATCGGAAAAGCGGACGGGACAATTCCTTTCCCCCCTGCCGGAACAGTGCAAGGGAACCAGATTCCTCCTCATCCTTCTCATAGGTGAGCCAGGCACACAATCCTTTACAATAGACAGCGTATTGCAGTCCGGCCGCTGTAAGCTGCAGGGAACGCACCGTCTGAAACCGGACCGGCATTCCCTGCTCCTGAGGCAGATAGGCCTCGCATCCTTCCTCAAGCCACTTTCCATGCTCCTCCCCCGATACCTTCACTGCCAGCTCTCCCGAAAGCTTTCCCGCACTGTCTCCGAATGTCGGAACCGCTTTCTGGAACGCCAGCTCCTGCTTCCCCCAGATGTGCTCGTAGCGCCAGCGGTTTTCTTCCGCCATATCCAGGAAAATGTCAGTGAGAACACTTCCTGCCTCTTCGCCCTCCGGTATGTATTCCCAGCCTGTCTTATAGGCAAGCGCCAGTTTCTTTATTCTGATCTGCAATCCGTTTCTCACAATTCCTCCATATTGCCGTGGCCGATGTACTGTGTTATGTAACCGTTATCTCCACCCGTTCCTCTTCCTCTCCGTTCACAATACGGTATGTGACCGCCACATGAAGCTCTCCCTGACTCTCCGGTGACATCTCCGCTTCCACACGGATATCCTGTATGCGCTTTTCCCACGTCTGCAGGGAATTGGATACCTCGCGGCAGATCATTTCCCTGGTCTGAGTGTTCAAATTTTCAAAGAGAAACTGATGAAGCTTTGTGCCGAATTTCGGATGCATCATTCTCTCGCCGGGTTCCGTCAGCAGAATGATCTTCACGGACTGTCTGATGTTTTCGCTGTCACTGCTGCACTCCACCCTTCCGTACTCCTTTGATATTTCAAAAGGAAACTGCCAGCCCTCCGTCATAGCGCCCTCCTGTTTATCCGACAGTCGGTTGCGGCCGCTTACTCCACACCCGCCCGTTCCTTACTGTTCAATTCAGATCGATCATGGCTCCCGACAATTTCAGGGGGCCTTTGCTGCTTACTTTCACCTGACCCTTTCCCGTGACGGAAATTCCGGTTGCGCCGTCCAAAGTCAGCTCCTGCCCCTTGATCTGCACCCGGCTTTTGCCCTGGATCTTAATGTTCCCGGCTTCCAGCGTCAGCTGCTCACACTGCAGGACAATGGTTCCGTCCTTTTTCAGCTCGATACTGCTCTTTCCACACTCCAGACGCAGGGAGGTCTGTGAAAGGATCCGGACTTTTCCATTCTTTTTGTCCAGAAGCATATGATTCTTCTGTTCCCTGTCCCCAAAAGAAATCTTCTGCTCCTCTTCATCCAGTTTCCATGCCATATTTTCAGAACCGGATACTTCTATACTGTCTTTCCCCTTCTCTCCGGTAAGGATAACGCTGCTTCCGTTCTTCGCACGAAATGCTTTCTGTACCTTATTATTCCTGTACATATCCTTCACAAACTGACTGTTCTCAGGAAACCGGCAGCCTGTAACCACCGGATGACGGAAGTCTCCCCCCAGAAAGGCCAGACTCACGATATCTCCCTCCTCCGGCAGAATAAAGGCTCCATGATCCGTACCGCCGTAGCCTGTGAGCACAGGCACATTGTCGAAGGTGTCCATCTTATCCTTCATGATCTTGACCTTCACCCTCACATTTCCCTTTTTGGTGTTATCCGTACCCGCCAATACCGTTCCCCACAGATCACCGACAGGATGCCTGTGATCCCGTTCGGGAAGGGCCGCATCATATTCCAAATAATCTGAGATCATTTCCGCCTCCTGCTCAATTGCCGTGAAACCTCTGCCATTGACATCAGACTGTTCCGCCTCTGTCCGTCAATAGCAGTATCGATCCCCACCGCTTTTTATACTGCATAACGCTGAATACTACCTAATGTGATCATGCGGTCAAATCAGTCAGCGTTATGCAGTCCGGTTTCACGGCAAGTGAAATCGTTAAGCAGTATATATTACAGCACCTGTTACAGTGGTTGTATAACCTTCTTCATCCAACAGGTGATGTACTTCCTCCACATAGATCCTGTCTGACAGGCCCGGCACCTCATCGTTGACGATCTCCACGCCGATTCCTGGCAGCAGCTGCGGCAGGCCGATGGTGACGGCCTCCATACGGACACACTTACCCAGCATGCGCCCCATCATTGCCTTGGCACGCTTCCCCGCCTCTTCCCTGGTCTCCGTCTCCATGTCCAGAAAGGTGAGTGTGTATCCATTCAGCGCCTGTTTCAGCTTTTTCGTAAATACTCCCGACACTCCCGTCCAATCCGCCGTACCCGTGATCATTTCATCCTTTCTGTTATACCCGCATATCCGGACATGACCGGTCTGTTCCGCCATCGTTACGATCTTTTTCACTTTTTGCAGACCATATTCTGCCGACAGCTCCAGTATATCGTTTCCGGCTTTCCGCGCTTTGCGGAATACGAGTTTACCCATTCCGCAAAAGAATTCATAGTCCAGCCCGGATGCCAGACTGCACAGCCAGTCATAGTGGGTTTCTCCTCTGATCACACAGTCAGGATTCAATTCCTTCGGAAGCGGATCGATCTCCTTTTTCTCCACAAAACTTCCATAACAGCCCATATTCAGGATATCGTTTAAGATCTGCTGGGTCTTCTTTGTACCGGATATCTGAAAAACACTGTTCTTTTTCATCAGTCCCTTCACATCCAGACAGATCAAGGTATATTCCACATACTCCTGCATGGAATCCTCCATCTCCACCTGGTGCAGATACCCCTGAAAGATTCGTGAGACATTGTCTCCGTAACCTGCCTTTATCTCTATCTTCTGTCCCACATCAAAATATTTCTCTATCCCGGTAACATCCTGCTCGGAATACTTGTCAGCCTGATAGACCACAACCGCCATATCAGGCTTCATCCCCACAGTGGAAAACACTTCCGCCCTCTCCAGATAAACGCCGTCTGTCAGCGTTATTTCTCCCGCCGGTGTCATGATCCGGACACAGGGGTCCAGGAAATCGTCATATTTGTCAGCCAGATTTTTCCCGCTTATTTTTCCCACACCTGTTTCCTCCCGGCTTTGCTCCATTCTCTTCCGCTCTGCCGCTTTTATAACAGTTTTCTCGGGTTCGGACTGCCGCTGTAATTCGTTCTCCAGTCAGCCAGACTGTCTGTCGACACGGCAGCTGCCCCTTCCGCCACCTTTGCGGCAGTCGAATTCCCCCTGCCGCTCTCCTCCCCTACATAAAACCCTTCAATAGCGATCTGTACCTGTGCCCTGACAGGCTTTCCGCCGGGTGCAAACACAGTATAATTCACACTCATTTGCTTCAACATCCCTGCCACTGCCAGGGTTCCCCAGAGGAAGTAGATCTGCTGCGCCGCATGTCTCCCTGTCCGCCGCCCACTGCTCTTCGTACTCCTTTGCGTCATGTTGGTATAGGGGTATAATTTACGGATGTCATCCCTCACATCCTCATAAGAAGTTTGATATAAATCATTTAAAGTATTGAAAAAGAGGGTGGTAGAAAGTGTTGTCAGACTTTTTTCCCTGCCGAGCAGAGAATCTTCCGTGGGATAGCGTATTCCCATGGTGCGCCCCTCCCTCATCTGATTCACTTTCGCCACTCTGCTGACCTGAGGCACGTCGGATACGCCGATGGCCTCCTCAATGGATATCTCCGCAGGATTAAAAGGCACATAAAATCCCTTCTCCAGTATCATGTGTCCGTTTGTATACGGGCCGATGATGGCTTTCTGATATTCCGGCAATCCCGTCACCTTCCTTTCCGGATCCACTCATGACGGATACGTTCCTCGATCCTCTCGTATACCCGCAAAGAAACCGCAGGTGCCAGAACTTTTTCAATGTTAGCTCCTCCAAAAATATGCTCCATCTGCCTGGACGCCAGCGACGGCCGGGATCTGTAATAGTCCTGCTGCTCCTTCAACTGCCTCCGCACCGCTTCTTTCACGAGAGGGACCAGCAGCTCCTTCATCCGCTCCTTCTCCCTTCCGGGGTCCGGGCGTTGCCGGGCATCGGTCCTTTCTCTCTTCGGAGAAGCATATTCCAGGATCATATGCGGTGCATTGACTATCCCCTTCACACGCGTTTTCATCCATACACCTCCGCTCCCGCCGGACGGCTTCTCACTGCCTTCCATTCATCCGCCTTTCGGCGTTCTCCTCACGTTTTTACCACAAAATCTTCGTAGCTGACCTCAAAGCAGTTCGTGAGGATGCCGTTCTGCTCTGCGCTCAATTCTCCCACTTCCCATGTCTTCAGCAACAGCCCCGTGAACAGATAGCTCTTCAGCGGAATCCCCGAACTATCCATAACTATGAGATTCAGGGGACCTTCCAGTCTTATGCCTGTGAGACAGAAAGGATGCTCCAATCCCCTGCACACACCCTTTTCCATCCGCAGTATCCGCTCCCCGCTGCAATATCTGGGAAAAATATGCACGCTGGTATTCAGACCTCCCTCATGATATGTCTCTGTCTCCACCTGACGGCTGATCCCTGATACCTTTTGAAATCCCATGACGAAGCTGTTAAGAAAGACTATAAAGCGATATCCGGGTATAGGATCCATAAAGGGCAATAACCACCGTTCCATACTTCCTCCTCGTTATATCAAAGTCCGAACAGATTTTTTTCACCGTTGATCTTTCTGTTAATACGATTGATCTCTTCACAATACCTTTTCCTGGACAGACAGGGCAGCCTGATGATATGCTCTTCCGTCCAGTGAAAATAGTATCCGATAAAGGAAATTTGTTGAAACAGCTCCTCCCGGCCGGTAACGGTCATTCCCTTAAAACAAAATTTAAAGTATCGGTAAAGCTCCTGTTACAATAGGGACACTGGACATGTATCGTGGGTTCCTCCACAGAATTTATTGTCTCATACATATTCTGCAGGAACTCATAATCGGCTGTGAACAGCTTTCCGATCACTTCCGGAGTGATATGCTCCACACCCTCCAGTTTCGTTATCACACGGGACAGCAGGATCGCCGACAGGTAATCAGCATTTCCCTTCACCTCAGGGCTCTTTGCCGCCTCTATCTCATCGATCGCCGTGGCAAGCCGCATGGTGCCTCTGTAATGTATCTTCCCTTCTTCGTCCACATACCCTTTGGGAAGCGTAAATTCATATTCTGTCTGTATAAACATATGTTACTCCTTCTGCCGCACAAACGACATTATCCTATCCCTCTACTTGTCCCGGGTCACACCTTCATGAGCAAGCTCCAGCGTCTCCACCGCCACTTCATTGCTTGTGGCATTGAAATCCGGTGCCGTATACTTTGTAGGCCACGCCGAGATCACAGTCCATTTTGCGATCTCATTCTGTTGGTCATCGTGGAGACTGATCACTACCGTCTTGCGGTTGATGGTCCCTCCTTCCACTTCCTTCATCCAGTTATAAAGCTCCATGGAGTCGGTCATACCCCATTTCAGCGTGATATTGCCGTACTTGATCAGCCCCGGCTGCTTGCCCACCGTATTGACGGCAAAATTGCCTTCCCGGTATTCAATGGGATCCGACGAGATATCCGGTGCACTGACTTCCGAAAAACCGCCTACCGATTTGCCGTCTATGGTGACATCATAATTATATTTTTTATATGGATATACCATTGCCATCTGTCATTCCTCCTGTCCCTATTTCTATACTACCGAAATCTCCGTCTCCCTCCCCAGGGGACTTTTTCAAAATCTCTTTTGCCGATTCCCCCCCCGCTTTTCTGACCGCATTTCCGTCAGTGGCGGGACAGCCTGTCAGAATTCCGGGAGTTCGTATTCCCGTTTTGCATCTGTCCGGACAGTGACCGCCACACAGAGTCATTTGGGGCCGTGAATGCGTCCGGATACGCTTCGGATGCCGTTCGGACTCACTGTGCGCTTTCCATCTTCTGTGTGATGCGAAAGATCACAAATTCCGCAGGTCTTACGGGCGCTACGCCTATGATGCAGATCAGTCTTCCA
>CAMWWF010000160.1 GCA_947177885.1 uncultured Lachnospiraceae bacterium | reverse complement strand
CAGTTATAAAGAGATAGGTTATGAGAGGAAGAATTCTTTCTTCTATCAGAGACCATAGAGCAATCAGAGACCGAAACATATCAGAATCCCAAAAAGGAACCCGCAATGGGTTCCTTTTTGGGATTCTATAGAAAATTATGTCAGCAAACTGACAGGGTCCGGCGCGCGAGCAGGGGAAGAGGAATCTTCTCTGCCCGATTGATGATCAATTGTTGAAAACAGGACGGCAGTTACCGGATCGGTTCCGAACCGTTATGTATGCTCAATAAGCGGAAGCTATCATATTAAGGACATGAGCGGCATAAGTGGAAAATGCCTGCCGGTTCCTTTTCAGCTCATCCGTCAATTCAAAGAAAAGTTCGCGGCTTTTATAATCTCTCTTAAAGAAAGGAAGGAACAGAAAATCCCACTGGGGCAGATAGCATGCCGTCTTACGGGTATAGCAGTTTGCCGCGGAGGCGGGTACGCGATGATTTTTGTCTACAAATCTGGCGACAGACTTATGGAGCGCCACATCTTCGGTGGGAAGATAATAGTAGTCCTGATAATTAGAGTAAAAGTATTTTAACTCTTCCTCATAAATGGGAACTTTGATACATGCCTCAAAGTCCTCCCCCCGGAAGTAGCAGCCGGCGGCGGAAGAAGACACCGGCCTTGGCAGCCTGTTTTCCAGAGAAAGCGTGATAAGCAGTTCTTTGCGTCTGTTTCCGCTCAGATCTTTATAAGAATTAGCCTGTACTTTTCTCGCTTTTAACGGTTCGTTGAACAGATCGTAATATGTCAGCATGGGAAGTGTTTCCAACATTCCCTTCAGATCATCCACATTGTGGAGCAACAGTGCATTTTCGGCAAATTCACTGGGATTTTTCACATAATCCTGGTAGATGCCGATCAATTCCCCGCCGGTGAATACATCCTTGCGGTCAATGCCCAGAAACTGTTCCAAAGTCTTTTGCTTACAGTTCGGAAGCTTGAGCAGATATTTGTAGGGAACGACCCTCTTATACAGATCGATGCCCTGAAAACCTTGAAAGTTATATGGCAGAGAGAGTTGTTCGCATTTCTGGGTAATGAAGGGCAGGTCAAAATTATTGCCGTTAAAGTGGACCAGGTAGCGGAAATATTTTGCAAAATCAAAGAATGATTTCAGAACCGCCGCTTCCTGGTCATAATTTTCCGCCAGCCACTGAATTGCATGCCAGTTTCCGTTCTGGTAATAGGCGCACCCGATCAGATACAGATAGGAGGAGCGTGCTGTAAAACCGGTGGTCTCAATATCTAAAAAAAGGATACGCTCCAGGGGCGCCAGCTTTTCCAAGGGATAGGAAATTTTAAAATTTTCAAAAGTTTCTCTCGAAATCCTCATTACTGCCTCCAAGTTGTCAAATAATAACGTAACTGTTCAGAACCCTGCTCTTCATAGTTATGATGATGCACAGAAATTATGCGTTCTGCATAATTTCGCGCACACCTATCTAGTGTACCGACACGTTTACATTTCGCCAAATGACTTGTCTGAATTTCCATCTGCCGTGTTGTCGTCGGTCAACGATGCCACCGCATCGCCTCCCTCCTCCGCCTTGCAGACTGAAAATTTATCCAGCGTCATTTGTCTGAAAGTAAATGTGTCGGCACACTAGGTTTTCCGTGACTTTCGCTTACGCTTCACTCACAAAAGCACCTCGCGGAAGCACCTTCTGAACAGTTACATAATAACTATATCAATAATAGCACAATTTTTAATTTTGCAGTAGTATTTTCTATAAAAAAATAGTATATTTAAACTATCAGATATCGACAAGATAAAACAGTCCCGTAACGAAAGTGCGGTGTGCCCAAAGAGAGGCACATGAAGGGATTTCCGACGCGGGTGCGCCCGGAAGAACCTTTCAGAGCAGGGGCACTTGAGTGAGGAAACCGGAAAAAATTGCCATAAATGGCAATGAAATGGAAAGGACAACAGTTATGGCAAAATTTACGTTTGTGGGCGGTATTCATCCCTATGACGGGAAAGATCTGTCCAAGGATAAGCCGATCAGGGAGATTCTGCCCAAGGGTGAAGTGGTATACCCTTTGAGTCAGCATATCGGAGCGCCGGCACAGGCAATCGTGACCAAAGGGGAAAGAGTGCTGGCAGGACAGAAGATAGCGGAGAGCGGTGGCTTTGTATCGGCACCCATCTATGCTTCCGTCTCCGGCACGGTAAAGGCGGTCGAGCCAAGACGTGTCGTCACCGGAGATATGGTCATGAGCATTATTCTCGATAACGATACCCGGTATGAGAGCGTTCCCTTTGCTCCCAAGGCGCCTGTGGAGGATATGGGCAGGGAAGATATCCTCGGATGCATCCGTGAGGCGGGGATTGTGGGTATGGGCGGAGCAGGATTCCCCACCCATGTAAAGCTGTCACCCAGAGAACCGGAGAAAATAGAGTATGTGATCGCAAACTGTGCGGAGTGTGAACCTTATCTGACGTCCGACTACCGGAGGATGCTGGAGGAGCCGGAGAAGCTGATCGGAGGGCTTAAGATCCTGCTGAGGCTGTTTGAAAATGCCCATGGCATTCTGGCGGTGGAGGACAATAAGCCCGACTGCATCGAGCTGCTGAGGAAGCTGACAAAGGAAGAGTCCCGTATCAGTGTCAAAGCACTCAAGACCAAGTATCCCCAAGGGGCGGAGCGGCAGCTGGTCTTTGCCGCTACGGGAAGGAAGATCAATTCCACCATGCTTCCCGCGGATGTGGGGTGTGTTGTCAATAATGTGGATTCGATAGTGGCAGTGTACAGGGCGGTTGCGGAGGGGCGTCCCCTGATGGAGAGGATCGTCACGGTGACAGGTGACGCGGTGGCGAAGCCCCGGAATTTCCGCGTGCGCATCGGAACGAATTACAGTGAGCTGATCGAAGCGGCGGGGGGATTTAAAGTACAGCCGGAGAAGGTCGTCTGCGGCGGTCCCATGATGGGTTTTGCCATGTTTGACCTGAATGTGCCCACTACCAAGACATCCACCGCCTTGCTGGCATTGACGAAAGATGAGGTCTCCGCCATGGAGCCGGGGCCCTGTATCAACTGCGGCAGGTGTGTGGAGGTATGTCCGGGACGGGTGATCCCCAGCCGTCTTGCGGATTATGCCGAACACTTTGACGAGGAAGCCTTTCTGGAAAATAATGGGATGGAATGCTGCGAATGCGGCTGCTGCAGCTTTATCTGTCCCGCAAAGCGTCCGCTGACCCAGGAGATCAAATCCATGCGCAAGATTCAGCTTGCCAGGAAAAAGAAATAGATAGGCATGAAATGAATAAACAGAACTGGAATAGGAGAAGAGATAATGAGTGAACGAATGAAGGTATCATCCAATCCGCATATACGTTCCAAGGTGACTACCAACGGAATCATGCTGGCCGTGGTGGTTGCCCTGATGCCTGCCACCGGATTTGGAATCTACAATTTCGGTATAAGGGCGCTGGCTGTGATCCTTGTGACGATTGCCGGCACCGTATTGACGGAATTTCTATTTGGTCTGTATAAGAGGAAGACCACCATTTCAGATCTCTCTGCGGTGGTGACGGGGTTACTGCTTGCCCTGAACCTGCCGGTGACGATCCCGCTTTGGATGGCCGCTCTGGGCGGTGTGTTCGCCATTTTGGTGGTGAAGATGCTGTTCGGAGGGCTGGGGCAGAATTTTATGAATCCGGCGTTGGCCGCAAGATGCTTTCTGCTGATTTCCTTTCCCACGGCAATGACCGCTTTTGAGTGTGATGCGTATACCGGGGCAACACCGCTGGCCGCATTGAAGGCGGGAGAACAGGTAAATGTCATGAATATGATCCTGGGGCATACGGCGGGAACCATCGGAGAGACTTCCGTGATCGCGCTGGTGGCAGGCGCCTGCTTTCTGCTGGCTATGGGAGTGATCGATCTGAGGATCCCGGGGAGTTACATAGTTACTTTCGTATTGTTTGCCGGTATTTTCGGAGGACGGGGTTTTGATCCCGCCTATCTGTCCGCGCAGCTTGCAGGCGGTGGACTAATGCTGGGAGCGTTTTTCATGGCTACAGACTATGTGACGCGTCCCATTACCATAAAGGGACAGTATGTGTTCGGCATTTTTCTGGGCATTATGACGGGAATTTTCAGAATCTTCGGCCCCGGAGCGGAAGGCGTTTCCTATGCCATCATTCTGGGCAATCTTCTGGTTCCCTTGATTGAGAGAGTGACGAAACCGGTTGCCTTCGGCTATCAGAGAGGAGGTAAGCGGGCATGAGAGAGAAAAGTGACGTGAGGAATATGCTAAGGGAGGCAGGGATCCTTTTTGCCATTACCCTGTTGTCCGGTCTGCTGCTGGGGCTGGTATTTGAGGTGACAAAGGAGCCCAGGAGACTGCAGCAGGAGCGTGCCGTCAAAGAGGCGTGTATCGCGGTATTTCCGCAGGCGAAGGAAAAGGGAGTGGAGCTGACCTTTGAGGCTGTTGAGGCAGTGCCTTCCGCCGCGCTTCGGGAGGAACTGGCGCAGAATAGTGTTGAGATAGGAACTGTCTACAGCGCTTCTGATGCAGCCGGCTTTTACGGCTATGTGGTGGAGGCCGTCTCCGCCAAGGGTTACGGCGGTGATATCGTGCTCTATGTGGGCGTGGGTGCGGACGGAACCGTGAACGGCGTATCCATACTGGAGATCAATGAGACGGCAGGTCTGGGCATGGAGGCTCCCAATGTGCTGGTGCCGCAGTTTGCAGGACGGAAAGTTGACAGCTTTGTCTATACCAAGACGGGGGCGACACCGGGGAGCAATGAGGTGGACGCCATTTCATCGGCAACGATCACTACAAAAGCGGTTACGAATGCCGTGAACGGGGGACTGAAAACAGCCCTTGAACTGTTGGAGGGAGGTGCGGTCCATGAATAAGGCAGGCGAAAGACTTTACAACGGACTGGTGAAAGAGAATCCTACATTTGTCCTGATGCTGGGAATGTGTCCCACGCTTGCAGTTACTACATCCGCTGTAAACGGACTGGGAATGGGGCTGACGACCATGGTGGTCCTGGCACTGAGCAATCTGTTCATATCCCTGCTCCGCAAGGTGATCCCGAACAGAGTGCGCATTCCTGCGTTTATTGTTATCATAGCTTCCTTTGTGACTATCGTGCAGCTTTTGCTGGAGGCTTATCTGCCGGCATTGAATAAGTCGCTGGGAGTCTATATTCCTCTGATCGTGGTAAACTGTATCATATTGGGGCGTGCGGAGAGCTATGCGTATTCCAATCCGCCGATCTCTTCGCTGTTTGACGGTATCGGAATGGGACTGGGCTTTTCCTTTGCTTTGACCTGTATCGGTGCGTTTCGTGAGCTTTTGGGTGCGGGAAAGCTGTTTGGAGCTGCTCTGATGCCGGAGAGCTTTGAGCCGGTCAGGATCTTCGGGCAGGCTCCCGGAGCGTTCTTTGTATTGGCAATGCTGGTAGCCGTCCAGAACTGCATTAAAGGCAGAAGGAAAAAAGCGGGAAAACCTTATGAAAAGATTGGTTCCGGATGCAGTGAGGATTGCATGAATTGTTCCGACCAGGGATGCACCAGACGCTTTTACGACACCGGTGCGGCGGATGAAAAGAACGTGAGAAAACCTGTCGGAACGGCAGGGTCGAAGCCGGTTCCGGGGCAGCCCGATCGTGCGGCAAACATGAGGACGGAGAAGCCGGTTCAAAAGCAGACGGAAGATGAATTCGAACTTCTGGATTTGGATAAGGAGGAGAATTAAATGGATAACATAAAGGAATTGTCAGTCATCTTGATCAGCTCCTCTTTAGTCAGCAATGTGGTTCTGAGTCAGTTCCTGGGACTCTGTCCCTTTCTGGGAGTTTCCAGAAAGGTGAAGACTGCCGCAGGCATGGGAGGCGCGGTAATCTTTGTCATCACACTGGCAAGTTTTGTGGCAGGGGTCATCAATCAGTTTGTACTGATCAGATTCGATGTACAATATCTGGACACTATCGTATTCATTCTGGTCATTGCGGCATTGGTGCAGTTCGTGGAAATGTTCCTGCGTAAAGCCATGCCGGCTCTCTATGAGGCATTGGGCGTGTACCTGCCATTGATCACCACCAACTGCGCGGTGCTCGGCGTGGCGATCAATAACGAGCAGGCGGAATACGGTATTCTGACAGGCACGGTGAACGGATTTGCCACAGCGGTGGGATTTACGGTCTCCATTGTGATACTTGCCGGTATCCGGGAAAAGATCGAGTATAATGACGTCCCGAAATCTTTTCAGGGAATGCCCATCGTTCTATTAACCGCAGGTTTGATGGCGATAGCGTTTGTCGGGTTTTCAGGATTGTTATAAGTGTGTAAAGAATTTCTAAACTGTCAAAGTACGCCAGTTGAGAAATTCTAAGTTACACACGGAAGAATGCCGGGAGCAGGCATTCTTCTTACGGATCGTTTGTGCCGGCTGTGCCGGCATGACTGGAAGTGTGTAAAGAAGTCATTTCAGTGACAAGATGGAATAAACAGGAGGCTGACACATGAGCATAATTGGAATTTTGACTGCCGCTGCGGTAGTGGCGGTTGTGGGCATCTTTGTGGGTCTTTTCCTTGGAATTGCAGGCATTAAATTTAAAGTGCAGGTGGATGAGAAGGAGGAAGCTGTGCTGGCGGCCCTTCCCGGCAATAACTGTGGAGGATGCGGATATGCCGGATGTTCCGGTCTGGCTGCGGCCATTGCAAAGGGCGAGGCGCCTGTGAACGGCTGCCCCGTGGGCGGAGAATCTGTGGGAAAGCAGAT
>CAMWWF010000159.1 GCA_947177885.1 uncultured Lachnospiraceae bacterium | reverse complement strand
CATCATCCCCGTAAAGCCATGAAGCCGGATAAAGTGGTGGAGATACAGACAGAAGAAAGATTTAAAGAAGATCCAGGATATGTCCCTACAGGAAATACCGTCTCCAGACAGGTGGTCGGCATCTGTGCCGTTCCGGTGGTGACCGAATACCGCACTGAGGAGTTTTATGATAAGAAGAAAGGACGGAATGTCCATTCTGCATTCCCTGGCCAGGTGACAGACGACGTGAACTACGATGGTTCCCTGAAAGCTTTCCTTTTTCTTTTGAACAGCAGGTGCAATGTATCCCTGGAGAAAACGGCCCGGTTCGTTTCAGACATCACAGACGGGGCACTCTCGCCATGCACAGGGATGATAAACGGTCTGTGCCGGGAATTCTCATCAAAGAGCAGGCAGGAGCAGGATAACCTGTTCAAGGCACTTCCTGACGCACCCGTGATGCATGTGGACGGCACGGCGGCAAGGGTAAACGGCAGCAATAACAATGTCGTTGTATGCAGCAACGGCGCTGCGACCATGTACTTTGCAAGAGAGCACAAAGGGCATGCCGGGATCACAGATACGCCCGTAGAGACCTTTGGAGGTATCCTGATCCATGACCACGAGGCATGCTTTTACAGCTGTGGTTCGAACCATCAGGAGTGCCTGGTGCACATAGAGCGGTACCTCAGGGACAGCATGGAAAATGAGAAAGGCCTTACATGGAACAGGCAGATGTTAGAGCTTATACAGGAAATGATACATGAGAACAACATCGCCCCGGCAGAGGGAATGGCAGAAGAAAAGATCGCTGGATTTGAAGCAAGGTATGATGCCATAGTACAGACAGCCGCAGAGGAATATGAAGATGATCCTCCATCAGAGTATTACAGGGACGGGTATAACCTGTACCGGCGGATGGCGGAATACAGGCATAACCACCTTCTGTTCCTGTCAAATCCGCTGGTGGAGCCTGATAGCAATCTGTGCGAACGGAAAGCCCGGATCCTGAAAGGAAAAATAAACCAGGCTATTTCCCTGAGGAGTTTTGAACAGTTGACATACTAAAGCAGGATGAGGGACTCTCGGGAGTCCCTTGTAATCATGCCCTATTTCCCCAGGCCGTGAAAAGTAACTCACACGCACCATTTGCCGGGAATCTACCGGGATAACATCTTGAATTATTTGAAAAAGTGTTATATAATTACAAAAATTCCTGCATATTCCAGAAACAGAGTGATACAATCGTTGGGAAAATGTTCAAAAAACAAGAAAGGAGAGCCTGCCGGACATAGCATCACAAAAAGGGGAATGGGACGATGGCACTGCAGGAGTGCTTATCCGTATTCCTGGCGGCAGAAGACCACATGAGTACTCAATTTACGTGGAAAGAAGAGTTTAATATCGGAGTAGACAACATTGACAAAGAGCATCAGCAACTTTTTGAGGGGATCAACAGTCTTTTTCTTCTGACACAGAAAAAAAGCGGCTGGATTGGCGGAAAGAACAGCCGGAAGGCCTGCCGGAAGGGGATTGAGTTATTCAAGCAGCATGCACTGAAACATTTTGCAGATGAAGAGCTCTATATGGCCTCCATTGATTACGGTGGGCTGGAGCAGCACAGCCGTATCCATAAGGGATTTCGGGAGAAGACCCTTCCGGCCCTGGAACGGGAGCTGGAGCAGGCAGATTATTCGCCGGAAACTATTGACCATTTCCTGGGAGTTTGTGCCGGATGGCTGATCGGACATACCACCATGGAGGACCAGGCCATTACCGGCAGGCAGAGCAGTATGTGGGTGGATCTTCTGGAGGAGGGAGAGCTTAACTCTGTGAAGCGGGCCATCACCCAGGTTATGTACCAGATCTTTCTGGTGAAACCGGAGATGATCAGCGACGCTTACAATGGAGAGAAGTTCGGAACCGGGATCTATTATCGTCTGGTCTATGAAACAGTGGAGAACGGGAAGACCCAGGAGATGCTGCTGGCCTTTGAGGAAAAGCTTCTGCTCCGGACCATCGGTGAGGTGATGGGGAACAAGTCCGGCAAGCTGAGCACGGCACTGCTTCATAATGCCAGATATACCATGCAGCGGTTTGCGGGGCGGGTTATTAAAGTCTTCCTGAAAGGGGATAACCCCACGCTAAAAGAGGAGAACCTTCTTTCCTACGATCAGTTCCAGAAGGTATTTGAGGAGCGCAAGCGTGTGGCAAGTCTGCTGTTTGATACTGGGGAGGGATATTTTGCCTGCTGTATTCTGACACCGGACCAGATCAGCGAGTCCCCGGGGATCCCCATCAGCCAGGAGAATGCCCTGGATGAAGTGGCCCATTATCTCAAGGAGCGACAGGAGCTGGAGGCCCAGCCTCCGAAGAAGAAAGTTCTGGTGGTAGATGATTCTGCCACCATGCGGCAGGGGCTTAAGAATCTGCTGGGCTGGGATTATGAGGTTTCCACGGTTGACAACGGTCTGGCTGCAATCCGCACCGTCACCCTCAACCGGCCGGACCTGATCCTGCTGGATTATGATATGCCTACCTGCAACGGGAAGCAAACCCTGGAACTGCTTCGTTCGGAAACTCATTCGGAGGATATTCCGGTTATTTTTCTGACTGCCAGGGACGATGCGGACAGTGTCAAAGGGGTGTTGTCCTTAAAGCCGTCGGGATATCTGTTAAAGACCCTGGGCCATGCGGAAATCAAGGCCAGGGTGGATGGATTTTTTGAAAAGAATCCGTAGAAAATTTAAATTTGGAGTTGCGGTTCATGGGGCGGGGAAAGCTGACTATCGGTCTTTTCCCTCTCCTTCCTATGATGGATGCGAAATTCATTCATATGGAGCACGCCGCTTCGGGACTGCTTTTTCCATGGGCTTTAAATGTATCTACGTAATCACCCATGGCATGTGTTCAGCAGCTCGCAGAACTGACACCATGGAGTGAAAAACTTCAATCTATCAAAAATCGCATGTGAATTATAGTGAATTACCCCAACTCGCAAAGGGCTGGGGTAATTTTGTATCCTACCGCAGTATTGTTTCATTATATATTCTATCTGTTCTACAAGTTTTGGCAGATAGTCCGTCACAAGATATTTTTCAAGATACGGGAACACATCCTGAAGGAACAGCAGATGCTAATCTTGTGTGTGTTAAAATGTTTTCTGTAATGCTGATAAGTGAAGCAATCACATTCTGCGGTCTTTTAGTAGCTGCTTAAAGCCATCAGGCAGACACTTCCAAAAGGATGGGAATATTCCGGGCTGGGGAAGCCTACAGGCAGGTTTTGAAACAGAAATCAATATGCAGATTATTGAAAAGATTGGGTAAATGCAGAATCAAAACAGAAAACAGAACACCGGACTGAAGGCGGTAAGCTGCTGATGCGAAAGCACTGGTGGCTTATTTTTGGCGCGAAAAATCAGGAAAGTGGATACCATTCCTGCATGGACAGATACTTAACGAATGCCACGGCAAACCAGGGATTTATTTCTGGTTGTACTTAAGGGAGGTAGTGCCATTGGACTGGATGGAGAAGTGACAATGCAGCAGACAATCATTGACAAATTATGAAAAGGAGATTTTGACTATGGCAAAGAACAGAAGCATTAAAGTTATCAGCCAAAGCGGCAGCAGCTATAAAGCAACACCGACATTAACACTGAAAGGTCAGTGGCTTAAGGTACTTGGTGTTGAAGGCCTAAGAGTGGTGCTGGATGGATTGCATTGTCGCATTGTAAACCCCCATATCAGCCTTGCAGATACCACCATGAATGAAAGAGGGTTTACTTTAAGCCACCGGCGGAACTGGCGCCCCATGCCCTATGGGTCCTTTTGCCCACTCTTTTATACTGTCAGGGCAGCAATGTTACACGACCGCCTCAACCAGTATCCTGCCTCCCATTACAATCTCCCTGACACCTGTTTCTTTCTTTTTATTGAAATTGAAACTGAGCATATATCCGGTCTTCAGACGATACGCATCCAGATACTCCAGGAGCTGTTCCTCGCCGCGTCTGTGGTACGCTTCACCCCGCCACAGCTTCATCTCAATCACGAATTGCTCCCCGCCGTAATCCACCACTACATCCGTCCGCTCCAGATTCCGGGTGCGTGCCTTGATGTAATAATTTCCCGCTCCATTGATAATGGGCCTCAGATACAAGAGGAAATATCTCCGGCCATCCTCTTCATAAAATCTCTGCCCCTGATCTCCATACAAATCCGAAAAATATTCCACAAACTTCTCCAGAACCAGCTTCATATTCAACCGCCCCTTCTGGACAAACATGGGTTTATTCCGAAATGCTTCCTCTGCCATATCACTGTAAACTGCCTCCTCGCTGAGGAACATATTGTAAAGAACCATTTCAAAAATACGATTTGCAATCACACACATTCCATTTTCATTTTTAAAAAAACCATACATTTCTGCTATTTCCACAGGCAGGCTTACGGGACTATAAATCAGCGTCTTTCCCTGGAAAATAACTCCATGCAGCACATTCCGCAAATCCTGGTCATTCTGAATCTTGCCCACCAGAGAATCAAACAGCGTATTCCGCTCGCCCATCAAAAGCCTGATGGCCTCCAGAAAACCTGCCTTTGTCCAGACCTGGCACTTCCTGGGATATTCTCCACCTCCGCCTACCCGTTCATCCATCAGTTTGCATAACCGGGATACCAGATATGGGTAACCGGAAGTATAGTCATAGATTCTTTGAGCCATAGCCATTATGTCCATCCCTGTACCATGGTCCTGCTCGTATTCTTCCAGCATTCCGGCGATATCCTCTGCTGAGAAGCTCATGTCCACCAGAAAGTCAGCAGCGATATTCCATGGACTATTTACCTTGTGCTCCTCCTCGGTACGAAGCTTCCGCCGGATATTTTTCACATCATGTACTCCTGCCAGAATCACCGACTGAAATGTGGCCGTCTCATCCCGGTCAATATAGTATCCCCGCAGCTGGGCCAGGAAATCCAGGAAGACCTGACTGTTGGCAGCACTGTCCACCTCGTCGATCATCAGTACGAGCGGTTTCGAAGAAGTGCTGCAGACTACGCTCAAATACCGAAATAATTCTACCAGATCCATTTCGCCCCGGCCATTGTGCATTTCCTTTTTCAATTCTTCGACAGCCACTCCAAAGGCTCCGTCAATATGCTCACTGCTATTTTCTATTTTCAATAAAAATGCCTTTGCAAATGCAAGGGAAAACGTGTTCTCATCACTGAATTTAGCCGCGCTCATTTCTTTCTGAAAATCCAGGCTTACAACAAGATAATCCTTTTCCAGATAACGCCCCAGCGCCCGTATGGTAGTGGTCTTCCCATACTGTCTGGCCCGGTTAATGGTAAAATACTGCCCCGCATCCACCATGGCCCGGATCTGCCTGAGCCGGGCTGTGATATCTACCATATAATGAAGTTCCGGCTTGCATGCAGCACTTACATTAAAATATTTTCCCACTACACAAAACTCCTTTTTCTAAATTTCACCGCTATGCCATTCGTTCCCGTAGCACCTCTACCTTGCATGTATGCCGTTTGCCAGGGTCCTTCCGGTTGTACGCAATCCCTACAGCAAGGATTCTTCCGGTACATTTGGGTTCTTCACCCAGCTTTCCATGGAAGCTCTGCGCGTACCTGCGGTCTTTGATCTGCTGAATTGCGCTGTCCACTGTGCCATCAACTTTCAGCTCAACAATTCATATCTGGTTAAATGACAGTGCCCCCACCACAAAATGGGTATTATACAAGCGCCTGCCAGATGCGGTCTGATAGCCGTCATACCAGAGTTCCCGCCCCGCCCGGGTTACCTTCGGCTCTGTCTGACATTCAATATATTTCTGGTGAAGCACGTCCACTTCTTCGTCCGTAAAGTCAAAGTATTCGCTGTACTTTGCCATAGTTGCCATGGAAAACTCAAAAAACATATTGAATTCCGAACCGCTGGAATACCTTGTAATCGGAAGAATCCCGGTCATATAAGCCATCTCCACATAAGCCTTATCCTTTAAAAGATTGCTGAGGAATTTTGTAAAGGCTTGTTTCTCCTCATCGGATGCAAAGTCCTGATGATATATAAAATCCCATTCATCAAAAATGAAAATAAACCGTTCTCTGTCGCAATACTCATATATCTTCCTTAAAGCATCCCATACAGCCTCATCCTCCCGGAGCCGCACATGTGGATACATCATCTGTAAATCATCCATCAGAAGACTCTGTATCCGGCTCAAATACGAATCATAGAATTTGCAGTTCTGCGGCATCTCGTTGAACATAATATGAATCACATTGTGCTGGTTCAAATGCTTCCGGTACCACGGATATCCGGACACCTTCAGCGTATTAAACTCCCTGCTTCTGTCCACTCCCTTTCCAAAATAAGAAGCGACCATATTGGCCATTACTGTCTTTCCAAAATGGTGGGGCCTGGTAATGCACACATACTTGGGAGATTTCCCCTGACTGGTTCCAGACTTCTCTGCCACCTCCTGGTTCTACTCCACAAGCGGTACAAGATCACACAGAATCTCCCTCTTGTCCACAAAACAGGTGAGGGAACATGTCTCACGAAAGAGGCCGTAGGCACTTGTGGCGTTCAGGTAAAATCCCATTGGAGCATCCCCTTTCCTTTTCTTAGATTATACGTCCATGGCCCCTATGATGTCAATATATTAGACGTGATCACCTTTTACCGTTCTGTTATACAGTTACTATTCACGGGGCAATGTCATTTACTATGAAACATTAACTTCTGGGTAGCTAAAAAAGCGCAGACTTCCCCTAT